>NZ_JBIVCD010000006.1:105144-165237 GCF_044746425.1 Pseudomonas sp. NPDC086112
GCACGTTTTTTGGCGGAAGGTGTGTTGGCCACCGTCGAGCTCCTCGAAAGACTTTTTAGGAAATAGCAAACAAAATAGGCCGCGAATCATGCCGATGAGTTGATGTCTTGTCAAGGGCGGTTGAGACGATCCGCTAAGTGGCAGGTATAGAGCGCCGGGATATTTCTTTCCGGCGTGCGACCTGTAAACTCGCGAGCTTTGGCTCTGTGCTGTTGCGGCGCGGAGTATCGCATAAGTGGGCGCGTTGTTCGCCTGCTGTTTATCGACAGGCATAAACTCTTTCAATGAATCTGCTCAAATCGTTGGCCGCTGTCAGCTCTATCACGATGGTTTCCCGGGTGTTGGGGTTCGTTCGCGACACCCTCATCGCTCGCGCATTTGGTGCGGGAATGGCGACCGACGCCTTCTTTATCGCCTTCAAACTGCCCAATCTGCTGCGGCGGATCTTCGCCGAGGGAGCATTTTCCCAGGCTTTCGTGCCGATTCTCGCCGAATATAAAAGCCAGAAGGGCGAGGAGGCGACGCGAACCTTCATTGCCTACGTCTCGGGCCTGCTGACGCTGGTGCTGGCGCTGGTCACCGCGCTGGGCATGCTCGCTGCGCCCTGGGTCATCTGGGCCACGGCACCGGGTTTCGTCACGACCCCGGAAAAATTCGACCTGACCACCGATCTGCTGCGGGTCACTTTTCCTTATATATTACTGATCTCCCTGTCTTCATTGGCCGGCGCGATCCTCAATACCTGGAACCGCTTCTCGGTGCCAGCCTTCGTGCCGACCCTGCTCAATGTCAGCATGATCATCTTTGCGGTGTTCCTGACGCCGTATTTCGATCCGCCAGTCATGGCACTGGGCTGGGCCGTTCTGGTAGGTGGTCTGGCTCAATTGCTGTTTCAACTGCCGCACCTGAAGAAGATCGGCATGTTGGTGCTGCCGCGCCTGAGTCTGCGCGATAGCGGTGTCTGGCGGGTCATGAAGCAGATGCTGCCAGCGATCATCGGCGTTTCGGTGAGTCAGATTTCGCTGATCATCAACACCATATTTGCTTCGTTTCTGGTGGCCGGTTCCGTTTCCTGGATGTATTACGCCGATCGCCTGATGGAATTGCCATCCGGTGTGCTGGGTGTGGCACTGGGCACGATTCTGCTGCCAACGCTGGCCAGGACCTATGCCAGCCAGGATCGCCACGAATACTCGCGGATCCTCGATTGGGGGCTGCGCCTGTGCTTCATGCTGGTATTGCCGTGCGCCCTGGCGCTGGGGATTCTGGCTGAGCCGCTTACGGTTTCGTTGTTCCAGTACGGCCAATTCAGCGCATTCGATGCGGTCATGACCCAGCGCGCGTTGATTGCCTATTCCGTCGGCTTGCTGGGGATTATCGTGATCAAAGTGCTGGCGCCAGGCTTTTATGCGCAACAAAACATCCGCACTCCGGTAAAAATCGCGATTTTCACCCTGGTCGTCACTCAGCTGTTCAACCTGGTGCTGATCGGTCCGCTGGCTCATGCCGGTCTGGCCCTGGCCATCAGCGCGGGCGCCTGCATCAATGCCGGGCTGTTGTTCTATCAGCTGCGCAAGCAGCAGATGTATCAGCCGCAACCGGGCTGGGCGAAGTTCGGTCTCAAACTGCTGGTGGCGGTGGCGGTGATGTCCGCGGTATTGCTGGGCGCAATGCACTTCATGCCGGCTTGGGCGGAAGGGCATATGCTGGAGCGTTTGCTGCGACTGGGCGCATTGGTGATCGCCGGCGTGGTGGTCTATTTCGGCATGTTGCTGTTGATGGGCTTCCGTTTGCGCGACTTCAATCGCAAAGCGCTGAGCTGAGGCTTTTGTCTCGATAAACACGGGCGGGCCGACGGTTTTGTCGGCTCGATCACTTTGGGTTACGGTGTTGCCTGTCGTCGGCCGCCGGGTGTGGTTATAATCGACCACTTTATGAGCAAGAAGCGCGTTATGCAGCTGGTTCGAGGCCTCCACAACCTGCGCCCCCAGCATCGGGGCTGTGTCGCCACTATTGGCAACTTTGACGGTGTTCACCGTGGTCACCAGGCTATCCTGGCCCGGCTGCGTGAGCGTGCGCTCGAGTTGGGCGTGCCCAGCTGCGTGGTGATTTTTGAGCCGCAGCCGCGAGAATTCTTCGCCCCGGACACCGCCCCGGCGCGTCTGGCCCGCTTGCGGGACAAACTGCAACTGCTGGCCGAAGAGGGCGTCGACCGGGTGCTGTGCCTGGCGTTCAATCAGCGCCTGAGCAAACTCAGCGCCAGCGAATTCGTCGATACTATTCTGGTGGACGGCCTCGGCGTGCAGCATCTGGAAGTCGGCGACGATTTCCGTTTCGGCTGCGACCGGCTAGGGGATTTCGATTTCCTGCAACAGGCTGGCGTCCTTCAGGGGTTTACCGTCGAAGCGGCGCAGACCGTTGTGCTGGACGGCATTCGTGTCAGCAGCACTCAGGTGCGTAACGCCCTGGCCGCTGCCGATTTTGCCTTGGCCGAGCGGCTGCTCGGTCGTCCGTACCGGATTGCCGGGCGGGTCCTGCATGGCCAGAAGCTGGCGCGCCAATTGGGTACGCCCACGGCCAACGTGCAGCTCAAGCGTCGTCGTGTGCCGTTGAGCGGGGTTTACCTGGTCAGCGTCGACATCGACGGCAAGACCTGGCCGGGCGTCGCCAACATCGGCGTGCGGCCAACGGTCGAAGGGGATGGCAAAGCCCACCTCGAAGTACACCTTTTAGATTTTGCCGGCGATCTGTATGACCGGCGTTTGACGGTGGTTTTCCACCACAAGCTGCGTGAAGAGCAGCGTTTCGCCTCTCTGGAGGCGCTTAAGACGGCGATCAATGCGGATGTCGCCGCCGCCCGTGCCCTGTCGCACCTAGCGCCAATCGCTAATGAAGAGCCTTAAATGACCGACTATAAAGCCACGCTAAACCTTCCGGACACCGCCTTCCCAATGAAGGCCGGCCTGCCTCAGCGCGAACCGCAGATTCTGCAGCGCTGGGACAGCATTGGCCTGTACGGTAAGTTGCGCGAGATTGGCAAGGATCGTCCGAAGTTCGTACTTCACGACGGTCCTCCGTACGCCAACGGCACGATTCATATCGGTCATGCGCTGAACAAGATTCTCAAGGACATGATCATCCGCTCGAAAACCCTGTCGGGTTTCGACGCGCCTTATGTGCCGGGCTGGGACTGCCACGGTCTGCCGATCGAACACAAAGTCGAAGTGACCCACGGCAAGAACCTGGGCGCGGACAAGACTCGCGAACTGTGCCGTGCCTACGCCACCGAGCAGATCGAAGGCCAGAAGTCCGAATTCATCCGTCTGGGCGTGTTGGGCGACTTCGCCAACCCGTACAAGACCATGGACTTCAAAAACGAGGCCGGTGAAATCCGCGCCCTGGCGGAAATCGTCAAGGGTGGCTTCGTGTTCAAGGGCCTGAAGCCTGTGAACTGGTGCTTTGACTGCGGTTCGGCCCTGGCTGAAGCGGAAGTCGAGTACGAGAACAAAAAATCCGCAACCATCGACGTGGCCTTCCCGATCGCCGACGAAGCCAAACTGGCTGCCGCGTTCGGTCTGCCGTCGTTGGGCAAACCCGCCTCGATCGTGATCTGGACCACCACCCCGTGGACCATCCCGGCTAACCAGGCGTTGAACGTTCACCCGGAATTCAACTACGCACTGGTCGACGTCGGCGACAAACTGCTGGTGCTGGCTGAAGAGCTGGTCGAGTCGTGCCTGGCCCGCTACAGCCTGGAAGGTCCGGTCATTGCGACCACCACCGGTAAAGCACTGGAACTGATCAACTTCCGTCACCCGTTCTACGATCGTCTGTCGCCGGTTTACCTGGCCGAATACGTCGAACTGGGCGCGGGTACCGGTGTGGTTCACTCCTCGCCAGCCTATGGCGTAGACGACTTCGTGACCTGCAAAGCCTATGGCATGGTCAACGACGACATCCTCAATCCGGTGCAAAGCAACGGCGTGTATGCGACATCGCTGGAGTTCTTCGGCGGCCAGTTCATCTGGAAGGCCAACCCGGCCATCGTCGACAAACTGACCGAAGTCGGCGCGTTGCTGCATACCACCACCATCGAACACAGCTACATGCACTGCTGGCGTCACAAGACCCCGCTGATCTACCGCGCCACCGCGCAGTGGTTCATCGGCATGGACAAAGAGCCTGCAACCGGCGAAACCCTGCGCAAGCGGGCGATCAAAGCCATCGAAGAGACAAAATTCGTTCCGGCCTGGGGCCAGGCGCGCCTGCACTCGATGATCGCCAACCGTCCTGACTGGTGCATCTCCCGTCAGCGCAACTGGGGCGTGCCGATCCCGTTCTTCCTGAACAAGGAAAGCGGCGAGCTGCACCCACGCACTGTCGAACTGATGGAAATTGTCGCCCAGCGCGTCGAAGTCGAAGGCATCGAAGCCTGGTTCAAGATGGACGCCGCCGAGTTGCTCGGTGAAGAAGCTCCGCTGTACGACAAGATCAGCGACACCCTGGACGTCTGGTTCGACTCGGGCACCACGCACTGGCACGTCCTGCGCGGCTCGCACTCAATGGGCCACGAGACCGGTCCACGCGCCGACCTGTACCTGGAAGGTTCGGACCAACACCGCGGCTGGTTCCACTCGTCGTTGCTGACCGGTTGCGCCATCGATGACCACGCGCCGTACCGCGAGCTGCTGACCCACGGTTTCACCGTCGACGAGTCCGGCCGCAAAATGTCCAAGTCTTTGGGCAACGTGATCGCGCCGCAGAAGGTCAACGACACCCTGGGCGCCGACATCATGCGTCTGTGGGTCGCTTCTACCGACTATTCGGGTGAAATGGCGGTTTCCGAGCAGATCCTGCAACGCAGTGCGGACGCCTATCGGCGCATCCGTAACACCGCGCGCTTCCTGCTTTCCAACCTGACCGGTTTCAACCCGGCCACCGACATCCTGCCGGCCGAAGAAATGCTGGCGCTGGACCGTTGGGCCGTGGATCGCACCCTGCTGCTGCAACGCGAGCTGCAAGAGCACTACGGTGAATACCGCTTCTGGAACGTCTACTCCAAGATCCACAACTTCTGCGTGCAGGAGCTGGGCGGTTTCTACCTCGACATCATCAAGGACCGTCAGTACACCACTGGCGCCAACAGCAAGGCCCGTCGTTCGGCGCAAACCGCGCTGTACCACATCAGCGAAGCGCTGGTGCGCTGGATCGCGCCGATCCTGGCGTTCACCGCTGACGAGCTGTGGCAGTACCTGCCGGGCGAGCGTAACGAGTCTGTGATGCTCAACACCTGGTACGAAGGCCTGACCGAATTGCCGGAAGGTTTCGAGCTGGACCGCGCCTACTGGGAGCGGATCATGGCGGTGAAGGTGGCGGTCAACAAGGAAATGGAAATCCAGCGCGCGGCGAAGGCCGTCGGTGGCAACCTGCAAGCCGAAGTGACGCTGTTCGCCGAAGACGCGCTGAGCGCCGATCTGGCCAAGCTGAGCAACGAACTGCGCTTCGTACTGATCACCTCGACCGCCACCGTTGCACCGTTCGTGCAGGCTCCGGCAGACGCGGTGGTCACCGAAGTCGGCGGCCTGAAGCTCAAAGTGGTCAAATCGAGCCATGCCAAGTGCGCCCGTTGCTGGCACTGCCGTGAAGACGTCGGCGTGAACCCGGAGCATCCGGAAATCTGCGGTCGTTGTGTCGACAACATCAGCGGCGCGGGCGAGGTTCGTCACTATGCCTAATGCCGTTGGCCGTTTCGGACGGCTGAGCTGGCTCTGGTTGAGTTTGCTGGTCCTGGTCATCGACCAGGCCAGCAAGTTCTACTTCGAAGGCTCGCTGAGCATGTACCAGCAAATCGTGGTGATCCCCGATTACTTCAGCTGGACCCTGGCCTACAACACTGGCGCGGCGTTCAGTTTCCTGGCTGACAGCTCGGGTTGGCAGCGCTGGCTGTTCGCCCTGATCGCGGTGGTGGTCAGTGCGGTGCTGGTGGTCTGGCTCAAGCGCCTGGGGCGCAACGAAACCTGGCTGGCGGTTGCGCTGGCGCTGGTTCTGGGTGGCGCGCTGGGCAATTTATATGACCGCATTGCCTTGGGCCATGTGATCGATTTCATTCTGGTGCATTGGCAGAACCGCTGGTATTTCCCGGCGTTCAACTTTGCTGACAGCGCAATTTCTGTCGGTGCCGTGATGCTTGCACTGGATATGTTCAAAAGTAAAAAGACCGGAGAAACCGTTCATGACTGAACAGGTATTGGCTGAGCAACGCATTGGCCAGAACACGGAAGTCACCTTGCATTTTGCATTGCGTCTGGAGAACGGCGACACCGTCGACAGTACCTTCGACAAAGCCCCGGCGACCTTCAAGGTTGGCGACGGCAGCCTGTTGCCAGGTTTCGAAGCCGCGCTGTTCGGTTTCAAGGCCGGCGACAAACGCACCCTGACCATCGAGCCGGAAAACGCCTTTGGTCAGCCGAACCCGCAAAACGTACAGATCATCCCGCGCTCGCAGTTCAAGGATATGGAGCTGTCGCCTGGCTTGCTGGTGATCTTCAACGATGCGGCCAATACTGAATTGCCGGGCGTGGTGAAAGAGTTCGATGACGCGCAAGTGACCATCGACTTCAACCACCCGCTGGCCGGTAAAACCTTGACCTTTGACGTCGAGATCATCAACGTCAAAGCGCTGTAACTGACTGAACTCGGTCCAATGTGGGAGCGGGCTTGCTCGCGAAAGCGTCATCACATGTAACATCAATGTCGACTGACACACCGCTTTCGCAAGCAAGCCCGCTCCCACATTAAGATTTTCACTGTTTTCGAGCCCGGTGTTCGAATGACAGGTGGCATTACTATTTCTTGCGCGCAAGACACGAGGCACAGCATGCAAATCAAACTCGCCAACCCCCGTGGCTTCTGCGCCGGTGTGGACCGGGCGATCGAAATCGTCAACCGCGCCCTGGAAGTCTTCGGGCCGCCGATCTACGTGCGCCACGAAGTGGTCCACAACAAATTCGTCGTCGAAGACCTGCGCGCCCGTGGGGCGATCTTCGTTGAAGAGCTGGATCAGGTGCCGGATGACGTGATCGTGATCTTCAGCGCCCATGGCGTTTCCCAGGCCGTGCGTACCGAAGCCGCAGGCCGTGGCCTGAAGGTGTTCGACGCTACCTGCCCGCTGGTGACCAAGGTACACATCGAAGTCGCGCGTTACAGCCGCGACGGCCGTGAATGCGTCCTCATCGGCCACGCCGGTCACCCGGAAGTCGAAGGCACCATGGGCCAGTACGATGGCAGCAATGGTGGCGCGATCTATCTGGTCGAGGACGAAAAAGATGTCGCCGAGCTGCAGGTAAACAACCCTGAAAAACTGGCCTTCGTCACCCAGACCACCCTGTCCATGGACGATACCAGTCGTGTGATCGACGCCCTGCGTACTCGGTTCCCGGCCATCGGCGGCCCGCGCAAGGACGATATCTGCTACGCCACGCAAAACCGTCAGGACGCCGTCAAGCAACTGGCAGACGAATGCGACGTGGTGCTGGTGGTCGGCAGCCCGAACAGCTCCAACTCCAATCGCCTGCGTGAACTGGCTGAACGCATGGCCACCCCGGCCTATCTGATCGATGGCGCCGAAGACCTGCAAAAGAGCTGGTTCGACGGTGTCGAGCGTATTGGCATCACCGCTGGTGCCTCCGCTCCGGAAGTATTGGTGCGTGGCGTGATCCAGCAGTTGCAGGCTTGGGGTGCCACCGGGGCCGATGAGTTGGCCGGGCGTGAAGAAAACATCACGTTCTCGATGCCTAAAGAGCTACGCGTCCGCTCCCTGCTCTGAATCTTCTCCTCCCGCGCACAGCGCCTGTTCAGTCTTATCGCTGCGCAGGCTGACGCGTCCGGTCCGGGACAGCACCACCTGGTGCAGGCTGACCGGTTTGCGGCTGGCGCAAATATGTACCGTCCCCGCTTGAAAGGCCCCGCTGGGCAACTGCGGTTCGCCCAGGCTGCTGAACTGTACGAAATTCTTCACCGGCCGATTACCGACAATGGGCACTCGAGCGTCGCTCTGTTGCTCGACCAGCAGCGGATTGCTGCTGTCCTCCGGGCCTTTACCGCTGACATCCAGAATGATCCGCCAACCCTGGCCCCAGTCGCCGTTGATTCCGTGTATCACCACACTCTGATTGTGTGTGATAGCCGCGGTTCTGGCATTACGCATACCACTGATAATCGACTGCGCCGCCTGTTCTCGATGGTTCGATTCTGTCAGTGCGGCAAACGCCGGGCTGACCAGTTGCAGAACAATCCCGACAATTGTCAGTCCCATGAGCAGTTCGATCAGGCTGAAACCTTGCTGATACATGTTATCTCCCTCCCTGGAGTGCTGCGGCCCGCGCGATCCCTGCGCGAGTAATGGCAAAACAACCGTACATCTGCCGGTCGAATGTTCTAGCGTGTAGAAGCAGGTATAGCCGACGGCAACGGAGGGCACCGATGGATCATCGTACAAAAGGTTTCACGCTGATCGAGCTGCTGATCACGCTCGCCGTGTTTCTGATCCTGATCAGCCTGGCTGTTCCGGCGTTTACCCGCTCGGTGCAAAGCACCAAGGCCGACACCGAGATCGGCGATCTGCAACGCGCGCTTAATTTCGCCCGGCTTGAGGCGATCGACCGGGGCATTACCACCCGGGTTCGCCCGACAGCCGGCGGCAGTGTCTGGACCGGCGAGCTGACCGTTTATGACGGTACCGGTAATCCGGCCAATGTATTGCGGGTTGTTCCAGCGATGAGCAGTGGCGCCACTCTGACGCTAACCTCAGGAGTGACCGCTATTGATTTCAACAATCTGGGTGGTTTGTCGGCGCCGTCCACGGCCGTCGTGATCAGTTATGTACTGGGGACACAGAGCAGGACGCTGAATGTGTGTTTGAACGGACGAATTCTATTGGGTGGAAGTTGCGGATGAGGGGTTGGAGCAAGCGCGCACAGGAGGGCATGACGCTGATTGAGGTACTGGTCGCGTTGTTGGTTCTGGCCGTAGGGTTATTGGGCGCGGCGGCGATTCAGCTCAATGCGCTGAAGTACACCGACAGCTCGCGGATGACCAGCCAGGCGAGTTTTATCGCCTACGACATGATGGACCGCATTCGCGCCAACTCCGGCGCCGATTACACCGTCACGCCACCGACCTCGGGCAACCTGAGCGTGGCCCGGGATCAGGATCTTTACGATTTCACCAGCAACATCGTCAATTTCGGCGGCGCCACGGCGACCGGCAGCATTACCCGAAACCAACGGGTATACACCATCACCATTACCTGGGATGACTCACGGGCCGCCAATACCGCCGACTCGCGCCGCAGTTTCGTCCTCACCAGTCGCGCCACCGTTGATCCGGCGACGACACCATGATTAGAGCCAGCAAAGGTTTCGGCCTGATCGAGTTACTGATCGCCCTGGCGTTGAGTCTGGTCGTGGTTCTTGGCGTGGCGCAGATCTTCATCGCCGCTAAAAATACCTATGTCAGCCAGAACACTGCCGCCGGCATGCAGGAAGATGCACGGTTTGTCCTGAGCAAGATGATTCAGGAAATCCGCATGGTCGGCATGTTCGGTTGCCTGGGGACGATTATCGATGCCACTTCGGCAGGGAGTTTCAATGCCAGTCAGATCACGCCGATCAGTTGGGACAATGCCAACCTCAAATTAACGCTTGTCACTGCCGATGTCGGCGGCAGTGGCGGGACGCCGACCTGGACGGTGGTTTCGGACTGTCGTAACACTGCAACGGCCTACTCCGGCCTACGAACGACCACATCCGGGCAATTGGCGTTTCCGATCCGGCGGTTGATTTACAGCTTCAGCAATAACCAATTGCTGATGGGCTCTGGTGTCGACACGCCGACCCAGCAGGTGCTGGTGAACAATGTCAGTGCCTTCAAGGTGAGCTTCGGCCTCGCGAGCTCCGCCACGGATACGGCCGCCTCCAGCTACAGCAGCAACCCATCCGATCCGGCACGAATCCGCAGTGTGCGACTGACGCTGACGCTGACCGACCCGAACAGTCGGGTACGCGATCAAACCTTCAACGTGGTTGCCGCCTTGCGCAACCGGTTGCCATGAGGGGAGAGCCGATGAGTATTGCTCCCATGACCCCTCACGCCCAGCGCGGCATGGCGCTGCTGGTCAGCCTGGTGTTTCTCCTGGTGCTGACGTTGATCGGGCTTTCATCAATGCAGAGCGCCACGTTGCAGGAAAAAATGGCCAGCAGCGTGATCCTGCGCAACCAGTCGTTCCAGGGCGCAGAAGCGGCATTGCGCGTCGGCGAAAGCGCGGTGCAACTCAACACCTATTCATTGCCGGTTTGCAGCGGTACCAGCCAATGCGCGCCACCGGCCGAAGCATCGGTCATTACCGCCGCCGGGTTCAACTCCACCTCGGGGGTGACCTGGATCGCCTCTGGCAGCGGCTTTTACGGGGTGCAGAACATCGGCACCACTCTGACGGCCGTGAACGTACCGAGCAACACGTCGGCAACGCTGTACCGGGTGACCGCTGTGGGCATCGCGGGCAATTCGCGCAGTGTGGTGGAGAGTATCTATGCGAAGTACTGAGACCCGCACAGGCTGGTGCCGCTGGTTGTTGCAGTTGTTCTGCGGCGCGGCGTCGAGCCTTTATCTGGCAGCGCCGACTTACGCCTTCACGCCCTCGGATTCGCCGCTCCTGAACGCCGCTGCCGTGGCGCCCAATGTGATGCTGTTACTTGATGATTCGAGAAGCATGAACAGCATTATCTGGGCGCCAGGTTTCGACCCGACAATCGCACGCACCCCAGTGGCTATTTGCCTTTCGAATGGTTCGTGCTTGAAAGGCCGCGAGCTTGACATGACCGATAACAATATTGCCCTGTCGAGTTTGAATCATGGAACATGTTTGAAGGAGGGATGGTACGGCTTTTATAAAA
This sequence comes from Pseudomonas sp. NPDC086112, assembly GCF_044746425.1. Classification (NCBI taxonomy): domain Bacteria; kingdom Pseudomonadati; phylum Pseudomonadota; class Gammaproteobacteria; order Pseudomonadales; family Pseudomonadaceae; genus Pseudomonas; species Pseudomonas sp. NPDC086112. Next base: position 116,097 of record NZ_JBIVCD010000006.1, read on the forward strand.
ACAGCCTTCTCGGTCTGGATTCGCTTTGCCTCAAGCTTCCCGATCCGGTGGGGAGCGAAAACACTCTCTATTCGGCGAAATACTTGTCGTATCTGATTAGCCTTGCCAACAACTCCGACCGGGATTTTACCGATGGCTCGATTCCCAATGACTACCGGATGAATGTAGCGCGCAACGTCTCCAAGACGTTAGTGACCAGCAACCGCTCGCTGCGCATCGGTCTGTCGACGTTCAACCTGGCGGTCGGCAACCATAAGAATGACGGCGGTTATATCGTTCGTTCGGTCAGTGATTTGTCGGCTGTCAGCGGCACCGTGACCCAGGCTCAGGCCGATGCCAACTACAACGATCTGATCGCCGGAATCGACGAGTTGAGCGCACAGGCGGATACGCCGCTGGCTGAAGCCTATTACGAGATCACCCGCTATTTCCGTGGCATGGCGCCATACAACAACTCGACGCCTACCACCTACACCAGTCCGATTCAGTATCGCTGCCAGAGAAATTACGGCGTGGTAATCACTAGTGGTTTGCCGACCTTCGACCATACCTTTCCGACTGACGATCCGCTGGGTACCAGCAAGTTACCGAACTGGGACGGTATCAGCAGTAACGATGGCGCCAACCGCTTCGGCGACAATGAGGGCGATACCCTGTTCCTGGATGACATCGCCAAGTTCGCCTTCGACATCGACATGCGCTCCACGGGAACCGATGCCACAGGCAAAAGCTGGGATGCCCTGGATTTTCGTCAGCAGAACATGAATACCTACACCGTGGGTTTCACCGCGACAAACCAGATGTTGGCGGACGCTGCGACCTACGGACAGGGACGATACTACCAGGCGACTGATGGCACGGGACTGAACAGTGCACTTTCTTCGGCTTTGAGCGACATCACCTCCAAGGCCGGATCAGGTGGTAGCGGCGTGACCAGCGGCACGACCCTGACCAGCAACTCAGCCTACTACCAGACCACCTACGACCCCAAGGACTGGCGCGGCACCATCAAGTCTTTTGGCTTCACCTCGGCGGGCGCGGTGAACACGGCCGCGGTGCTGTGGACGACCGACACCACCATCGTGCCCGGCGCGACCGCGCCGACCTACCAGTCCTGGAATACCCTGACCAACGCCGTCGTTACCCTGGCCTATAACAATTTCTCTACGGTCCAACAGACTTCCCTCAACCAGAGCCTGCCCGTCGGTATTACAGGCAGCGATTTGGTGGAGTGGAGCAAGGGCACCAACAAAACCGGGTTGAGAGCGCGCAGTGTATTGCTCGGCGATATCATCAATTCGCCTCTCGTGTTGGCCGCGCCCACGGACAAAACCGCGTCCGATCTGGTAGGGGATACTACCTACAGCACCTACCTCGCCACTAAAGCCGCCAACATGAATGCCAACCTGGTGGTGAACGCCAACGACGGTTTTGTAAACGTCATCAACTCGACCAATGGTGTCAGACGCTACGGCTATATGCCCTCCAGTGTGCTGCCATCATTGCGCTATATCTCTGACCCCACTTACATCAATGGTGTGAGCCACAAATATCTGGTCGACGGTCAGGTCGGCGTGTTCGATGCCCAACTCGACAGCGCCTGGAAAACCCTGGCGATTGGTGGAACAGGGGCGGGCGGCAAAACCTTCTATGCGCTGCAGCTGTTCGACGCCTCGGCCGGTAATGTGACTAACGCGTTGTGGGAAATCAGTGCGCCGACCACGGCCAGTACGGCGAACGTTTTCAATGATCTGGGTTATGCCTATGCGCGCCCCGAAGTGGCACGCTTGGCCGATGGTCGCTGGGCCGCGTTTATCTCCAACGGTTATGGCAGCAACTCCGGGGTGGCAGCACTTTATGTGGTGGATATCCGCAACGGCTCGCTGATCAAGAAAATCGTGGTCGACAGCACAGAAACCACTAACGGTCTGTCGTCGGTGAAGCTCAGGGTCAACTCGCAGAATGTGGTGCAGGCTGCCTATGGTGGTGACCTGAAAGGGCGGTTGTGGAAGTTCGATTTGAGTGGCGCCACCACCGACACCTGGGGTGTGGCGTTTTCCGGCAAGCCGTTGTTCACCACGGCGGGCGGCGCGACTCAGCCGATCACGGTACAACCGCTGCTCGCCGATCATGCATCGGGCGGCAAGCAAGTGTTTTTCGGCACCGGCAAACTCAATGAGAGCGCCGACAAGACCAACAAGGATTTACAGGCGTTCTACGCGGTATGGGATGCGGAGGGTGGCGCGGGGCAAATCACCACTTCCAGCTTGCAGGCGCAGGCGGTGACCGGCGTGTTCTCTGGCAGCAGCGGGCAATTCATCACCACCAGCCAGAATGAGGTGACCTACCCGGCAAAGAAAGGCTGGTACTTGCCGCTGGTCTACAACAACGTACTGACCGGGGAGCGGGTGATCAATCAGGCCAGTCTCGTGGCAGGGCGAATCGTTTTTACCACGGCCAGTATGGATACCGTTGACCCCTGTGCCGGCTTCGGCTCCGGCAAACTGGTCGAACTCGATGCGTTCAGCGGTAAGATGCTCAACTATGCGGTGCTCGACACCAATGCTGACGGGGTGGTCGACAGCACTGACACGATTTCCAGCGGGGTGGTCTTCACCGGTGGGATCCCGACCCTGAATGCGGTCGTCAATGACGCATCCCGCAAGATTGTGAACGACTCCGGCGGTGGCGTGACCACTCTGGTGGAAAAATCCGGTGGCGGCAGCGGCCGTCGCATCATGTGGCGACAAATACAGTAAGTGAGAGTTGAGGCATGCGCAGATCCAATCGAGGTTTTACCCTGATCGAAATCATGATCGTGATTGCGATCATCGGGATCGTCATCACCATTGGCTATCCGAGCCTCACCGAGTATGTAAAAAAGGGCCGTCGTACTGAAGTGGCTGGTCTGCTTTCCGAGCAGGCACAGATCCTGGAGCGCTTCTATTCGAAGAATAATGTCTATACCAATGCCACCGGTCTGAGCGCGGGCAATGATTTCTATACCATCACCCCGACCCTGACCGATCAAACCTTCCTGCTGACGGCAACACGCAAGGCCGGTTCGAGCATGGCGAGCGACAAGTGCGGTAATTTCACGCTGACCAATACTGGCGTTCGGGGCATGGTCAATGCAACGTCCGGCCTGACCACCAAGGATTGCTGGGGTCGCTGAGTTTACTTTTCAGGCGCCCTTTGCGCCTTCTGTCTATTGAACGGTTGGATCAGAACATGAGCAGGCAACAGCAAGTGGTGATTGTCGGCGGCGGCGTGATTGGCCTGCTGACGGCGTTCAATCTCGCGTCCGAAGTACAGAGCGTCGTATTGCTGGACCGCTCGAATGTCGGTCAGGAGTCGTCCTGGGCCGGTGGCGGGATTGTTTCGCCACTCTATCCGTGGCGCTACAGCCCGGCGGTCACTGCGCTGGCTCATTGGTCCCAGGATTTTTATCCACAACTGGCGAAACGTCTGTTCGCCGGCACGGGTGTCGATCCTGAAGTGCACACCACCGGGTTGTACTGGCTGGACCTGGATGACGAAGCCGAAGCGCTCGCCTGGGCCAAACGGGAAAACCGCCCGCTGCGGGCTGTGGATATCTCTGCGGCACACGATGCGGTGCCGGTATTGGGCGCTGGTTTTTCACGAGCGATCTACATGGCCGATGTGGCCAATGTGCGCAATCCACGGTTGGTGAAATCCCTCAAGGCCGCCTTGCTGGCGCTGCCGAACGTGACGATTCATGAGCAGTGCGAGGTCAGCGGGTTTATCCGTGAGGGCGCTGCGGTGGTCGGGGTACAGACTTCGATGGGGGCCATTGAGGGTGATCAGGTGGTTTTGACCGCAGGGGCCTGGAGCGGTGACTTGCTGAAAAGCCTGGGCCTGGAGCTGCCGGTCGAGCCGGTCAAAGGCCAGATGATTCTCTACAAGTGCGCGGCGGACTTCCTTCCAAGCATGGTTCTGGCCAAGGGTCGTTATGCCATTCCTCGGCGTGACGGGCACATTCTGATCGGCAGTACACTGGAGCATGAAGGCTTCGATAAAACGCCGACCGATACCGCGCTGGAAAGCCTGAAGGCTTCGGCGGTGGAGTTGATTCCGGCGCTGGCGGATGCCGAGGTGGTGGGGCATTGGGCTGGGTTGCGGCCGGGGTCGCCGGAAGGGATTCCCTATATTGGCCGGGTGCCGGGGTTTGACGGGCTCTGGCTCAACTGCGGGCACTACCGAAACGGGTTGGTGCTGGCGCCAGCGTCGTGTCAGTTGTTTGCGGATGTGATGCTGGGGCGGGCACCGATTATCGATCCTGCGCCGTATGCACCGGCCGGGCGTATTTGACCGCATGATTTTTGTTGTCGGTCAGATCGCCTTCGCGGGCAAGCCTCGCTCCTACAGGTTTGAGTCGATCAATAAGTTTGTGAACGACATCAATCTGTAGGAGCGAGGCTTGCCCGCGAAGAGGCCCTCAATCCAGCCCCAATTTCTTGAGCCTGTAACGCATCGAGCGAAACGATAGATTCAACCGCTGAGCCGCCGCCGTGCGGTTCCAGCGGGTTTCTTCCAGGGCCTGGAGGATGAGTTTGCGTTCGACGTTTTCCAGATAGGCTTCCAGATTGTCGATCTGCGTCAGGTCCGGCACGTCGCCGTCCGGGTTGCAGTTGCCTTCGGCCAGCCGCAGGTCGCTGGCTTCGATTTGTTTGTTCTCGCACAAGGTGTGGGCCCGCTCAAGCATGTTCTCCAATTCCCGCACGTTTCCTGGAAAACGATAGCTTTTCAGTGCGTCGAGGGCTTGCGGGTGGAGTTTTGCCGCGGGTTGGCCAGTGCCAGTTGCCAGTCGCTTGAGCATATTGTTGGCCAGAAGCTCAATGTCGTCGCGACGTTCGCGCAAGGGCGGCACCCGCAATTCGATCACATTAAGGCGGTAGTACAAGTCCTGGCGAAAGCGTTCGGCGGCGACTTCGGTATCGAGGTCTTTGTGGGTGGCGCAGAGAATGCGCACATCCACCACGGTTTCCTGTTGTCCACCGATGCTGCGCACGGCTTTCTCTTGAATGGCCCGCAAAAGTTTGACCTGCATCGCCAGTGGCAGGTCTGCCACTTCATCGAGGAACAAAGTACCGCCATGGGCGGCCTGGAATAGCCCGGGTTTGTCTTCGATGGCACCACTGAAACTGCCTTTGCGATGGCCGAAAAATTCGCTTTCCATCAATTCCGACGGGATAGCCCCGCAGTTCACCGGCACGAATGGGCGGGTGGCGCGTGGGCCTTGATCGTGGATCAGTCGGGCGACCAGCTCCTTGCCGCTGCCGGACTCGCCGCTGATGTACACCGGGGCCTGGCTGCGGGCCAGTTTGTCGATTTGTTTGCGCAGACTGCGCATTGGCAGGGAGTCGCCCAGTAGGCGACGGTCGATGACGCTGCTGGCACCGCCTGGTGCCGGCAGACTCAAGGCGCTGGTGACCAGTTCGCGCAGGCGGGTGAGGTCGACCGGTTTGGTCAGAAAGTCGAACGCGCCAGCCTTGAGGGCGTTGATTGCCGTTTCCAGGCTGCCGTAGGCGGTAATCATCGCCACTGGCACTTGCGCATAGCGCTGCTGGATGTGCTGCACCAGTGCCAGACCGGTGCCGTCGGGCAGGCGCATGTCGGTCAGGCACAGGTCGAATGTCTCCCGTGCCAGCAGTGCTTGCGCTTCTGCGAGGTTGCGGGCACTAAAGGTGTCGAGTTTCATCCGTCCCAGGGTTATTTCCAGGAGTTCGCGGATATCCGGCTCATCGTCGACGATCAGGATTTTTTGCCGTGGGCTCATGTTCAACTTTGTTTCCGTCCGTGAGCAAAGGTGATGCGAAAGCAGCCGCCGCCTTGGCGTGGTTTGAAGTCTAGGCGGGCTTGATTGCTTTCGCACAGCTCACGGGACAGATAAAGCCCCAGGCCAGTGCCCTGGCTGCTGGTGGTGAAGAACGGTTCGAACAAATGCGAGCGCTGGTCCGGCGCCACGCCGGGGCCATTGTCCAGGACTTCAAGGATCGGCAACTGGCTGTCCGGGTCAATAAACAACTCGAGCCAGACCTGTGCCTGATCATGGTTCAGGGCACTATGGCGCCAGGCGTTGCGCAACAGATTGTCGAGAATCTGGGTCAGCTGATTCGGATCCATCAGGGTTGTGAAGTCCCCCGAATCGATTCGCAGGTGAACTAGCTGACGCTCGGTCGCACCCTCGCGGGTTTCGGCCACGAAGTGCTCCAGCCATAGCCGCAAATCCAGCCGTTGCGGCACGGTTTGCTGGCGACGGGACAGTTGCAGGACGTTTTCGATTACCCGATTCATTCGCTGAGAGTGGTCTTGAATAATCTGCGTCAGACGCCGATCCGCGCCGTTCAGTTCCTCGGATTCCTGCAGTAACTGCGCGGCATGACTAATGGCGCCTAGTGGATTGCGGATTTCATGGGCAATACCGGCAGTCAGGCGGCCGAGGGCGGCGAGTTTAAGTTGCTGGGCCTGCTGGGCGATTTGGGCCAGGTCTTCGAGAAAAACCAGCGTCTGGTGGTGCGGGCTTTGGTCCAGGGCAATGAAGCTCGGTTGCAGCTCCAGGCCATTGCTGGCGATTTTCAGGCTTTGCGGGCGCAAAGTCGGATTGTTGAACCACAGTTGGAGTCGCTCGACCAACGGCGTCGAATGGTCGTCGATCAGTTGGCCATCGAGTTTTTCCTGCCCCAGCAAGGTCAAGGCGCTGTGATTGGCCAGTTGCACACGCCGTTGGTCGTCGAGCACCAGAATGCCCGTGCGCATACGTTGCAGGATCAGTGCGTTGAGGGCTTCGAGGCCGAGCACTTCACTGGCCCGCTGCTCGGCCAGGGTTTCGCTGACTTCAACTCTTCGGATCAAGCCTTGCACCAGCAATGCCGCGACAAAGCACAAAGCACCGAGCGTGCCGATTTGCAGGTAATCATTGGGACTGGTGGGGTGGCTGAAGCTCAGAAGAAAGCTCAAACCCACGATGCCGAGGGCGCCAACAGCCGCAATCAGCAGACCGATGCGCCCGCGCAGCAGGGTATTGCTGATGACCACCGACACGATCAACAGGTTGCCGATGGCGCTGGGCATGCCGCCAGCGGCATAGAACAGGCCGCATAGCAGCAGGACATCGACCAGCGCCAGGCCGAACAACTGCGCCGGGCGACGGGTGTTCTCCAGAAAGACCACCAGCAGGATATTCAGCACCAGGTACAACCAGCTGCCGTTGCGCAGCAGGTCGTCATTGGCAAACGTCAGCAACTGGCTGTCCATGTTGCTGGAAATCAACAGCACCAAGGTGATGCCGATGCTTAAACGGTAGAGGTGATAGAGGCGCAGCAGTCGCTGGGCCTGTTTGTTGCCGGGACTGGACGTCTCAGCGATCACTGGAACCCGGGCCTTGCTCAAGGTGAGCCTGGCTGCAATACCACTGTTGTTGAAGGCTCAGCGCGCGGTCGCGGGGCAGATGTACGCCGCAATGAGCGCAACGCACCATGGGTGGAGCATCTTGCTCTCGCGGCGTGTTGGCGCCCGAAACCGGGGCCTTGAACTTGCGCCAGAGCCATACCGCAGCGGCAATCAGTGCGATCCAGAATAATAAACGAAGCATGGTGAGCTGCTTTTTGAGTAGTGAATTGGCAGTTTAGCCAAGGACGGGTCGGTCGCACAGCGCAATACGCTCACCCCTGAAATCCGGTAATAAAAAAGGCGCCTCGAAAGGCGCCTTCTCGGCACAACACTCAGCGTCAGTCGAACACGCCGAAGGTCATGTAGCTGAACCACGAGCGGTCGGCGTTGTTGGCTTCAGACTCGTGCTGCTCTTCTTCGATCACATCGCCGTTCTCATCTTTAGGCTTGAGCTCGTTCGGAATCGAGTCCTTGGCGTCCTGGAACTGTCTCTGCACGTCCTGGTTGGCGCGGGTTTCACCTGGCGGCAGCGGCGGACGGGATTCGATCAGGCCCAGAGTGGCCTTGCTCAGCCATGAACGGTTGTCGGCTTCGTCTTTCGATGGCACGAACTGACCGTCCACCAGGCTTGGGTGGTTCGGGTAGTTGAGCTTCAGGGTTTCGAGCGTGGTCGCGGCCAGTTCGTCCAGGTGCAGACGCTGGTAGGCTTCAGTCATCACTGCCAGGCCGTCACCGACCGAAGGGGTTTCCTGGAAGTTTTCCACCACGTAACGACCACGGTTCGCGGCGGCGACATAGGCCTGACGGGTCAGGTAATAGTCGGCCACGTGAATCTCGTAGGAAGCCAGCAGGTTGCGCAGGTAGATCATGCGCTGCTTGGCGTCCGGTGAGTAGCGGCTGTTCGGGAAGCGGCTGGTCAGCTGGGCGAACTCGTTGTAGGAGTCGCGAGCGGCGCCCGGGTCACGCTTGGTCATGTCCAGCGGCAGGAAGCGCGCCAGCAGGCCGACGTCCTGGTCGAAAGAAGTCAAACCCTTGAGGTAGTAGGCGTAATCGACATTCGGGTGCTGCGGGTGCAGGCGAATGAAACGCTCGGCGGCGGATTTCGCAGCCTCGGGCTCGGTGTTCTTGTAGTTGGCGTAGATGAGCTCGAGTTGAGCCTGATCGGCGTAGCGACCGAACGGATAACGCGACTCCAGCGCCTTCAGCTTGGCTGTGGCGGCGGTGTAGCTATTGTTGTCCAGATCGTGCTGAGCCTGCTGGTACAGCTCGACTTCGCTCAGGTTTTCGTCTACGACTTCCTTCGATGAGCAAGCAGCGGTCAATGCGAGGATGGCGATCAGCAGCAGGTGTTTCACTTGCATGGCGGCTTGCGTCCCTATGACGGCCGCTGTCTTGGGCGGGGCCGTCCTGTTATGATGAGCGCCCCGTTGAAAAGCCTCGGGGCAAAAGACGCCGTATTTAACCACAAGCGCGCAGCCGAAACCAAAGGCTGTGCCGACGCCTAGTCTGAGCATGTCCGATAAAATTGAACTTCGCGCAGAGGTGCCGTCCGAATTGGGCGGCCAACGCCTCGATCAAGTCGCCGCACAATTATTCGCTGAGCACTCGCGCTCGCGCCTTTCCGCCTGGATCAAAGACGGCCGCCTGACTGTGGATGGGGCGGTTATCCGCCCGCGAGACATCGTTCACGGTGGCGCCATTCTTGAACTGACTGCCGAGCAGGAAGCTCAGGGCGAATGGATCGCTCAAGACATCGAGCTGGACATCGTCTATGAAGACGACGACATCCTGGTGATCAACAAACCAGCGGGCCTGGTGGTGCATCCGGCTGCCGGCCACGCCGACGGCACCTTGCTCAACGCCTTGCTGCACCACGTGCCGGACATTATCAATGTGCCCCGCGCCGGTATCGTGCATCGCCTGGACAAGGACACCACCGGTCTGATGGTGGTGGCCAAGACCATTCAGGCGCAGACACAGCTGGTCACGCAATTGCAGAGCCGCAGCGTAAGCCGGATCTATGAGTGCATCGTGATCGGTGTGGTGACAGCCGGCGGCAAGATCAACGCGCCGATCGGTCGTCATGGCCAGCAACGCCAGCGCATGGCCGTGATGGAAGGTGGCAAGCAAGCCGTCAGCCATTACCGCGTGCTCGAGCGTTTCCGCTCCCACACGCACGTGCGGGTGAAGCTGGAAACCGGCCGTACGCACCAGATTCGCGTACACATGGCGCACATCAACTACCCGTTGGTCGGAGACCCTGCCTACGGCGGTCGCTTCCGTATTCCGCCGGCTGCCAGTGTGACCATGGTCGAATCCCTGAAAAATTTCCCGCGTCAGGCACTGCATGCGCGTTTCCTGGAGCTGGATCATCCGACCACCGGTAAACGCATGAGCTGGGAATCGCCGCTGCCGGACGATTTCGTCTGGTTGCTGTCGCTGCTCAAGCAAGACCGTGAGGCGTTCATCGGATGAATGACTGGCTGATTCCCGACTGGCCTGCGCCTGCCGGGGTGAAAGCCTGCGTTACCACCCGTGCGGGCGGCGTCAGTCTGGCGCCGTTCGACAGCCTCAACCTCGGCGATCACGTCGACGACAGCCCCGAAGCTGTTGCCGAGAATCGCCGTCGCCTCACCGATCATTTCTCTATTCAACCGGCCTGGTTAAAGCAGGTTCACGGCATTGTCGTGGCTCAAGCGGATCCAAGCCTGGTAGCCACAGCTGACGCCAGCTGGACGGCAACACCCGGTATCGCCTGCGCGGCGATGACCGCTGATTGCCTGCCAGCGCTGTTCTGCGACCGCGCCGGCACCCGCGTCGCTGCCGCCCATGCCGGTTGGCGCGGGTTGGCGGCGGGTGTGCTGGAGGCGACCCTCGACAGTCTGGCCGTACCGCCTGAAGACGTGCTGGTCTGGCTTGGCCCGGCCATTGGCCCACAAGCCTTTGAAGTCGGCCCGGAAGTGCGCGAAACCTTCGTCGAGCAATTGCCTGAAGCCGCCAAAGCCTTTGTACCGAGCCAGAACGCCGGCAAGTTCATGGCCGACATCTATGAGCTGGCGCGTTTGCGCCTGGCCGCTCGCGGCGTTACCGCTGTTTATGGTGGTGGTTTTTGCACCGTGACCGATCCTCGTTTCTTTTCTTACCGCCGTAGTCCACGCACCGGCCGGTTTGCCTCCTTGGTCTGGCTTGAACGCTAGACTTCTCTGATCTACATCAACATCACGACGCTTGAATCTCCCAGAATCGACCGCATCTATAGCGGTATCTGGCAGGTTTCTTCATTCAGGATGTTTATAGGTCCGGCCTGCTCAAAAGGAAGGTGACCCATGCGTATAGACCGTTTAACCAGCAAGTTGCAGTTAGCCTTGTCCGACGCCCAATCCCTGGCCGTCGGCCTCGATCATCCCGCCATTGAGCCGGCGCACTTGATGCAGGCCATGCTTGAACAGCAGGGTGGTTCGATCAAACCCCTGCTGATGCAGGTGGGGTTCGACGTCAACAGCTTGCGTAAGGAGCTGACCAAAGCTCTCGATCAGCTGCCAAAAATCCAGAATCCGACCGGCGACGTGAACATGTCGCAGGATCTGGCGCGCCTGCTCAACCAGGCTGATCGCCTGGCCCAGCAGAAGGGTGATCAGTTCATCTCCAGTGAACTGGTGCTGCTCGCCGCCATGGACGAGAACAGCAAACTCGGCAAATTGTTGCTGGGCCAAGGCGTGAGCAAAAAAGCCCTGGAAAATGCGATCAATAACCTGCGCGGCGGTGAGGCAGTCAATGACGCCAATCACGAAGAGTCACGCCAGGCGCTCGACAAATACACCATCGACCTGACCAAGCGCGCCGAAGAAGGCAAGCTCGATCCAGTGATCGGCCGTGACGACGAAATTCGCCGCACCATTCAGGTCCTGCAACGCCGCACCAAGAACAACCCGGTGCTGATCGGTGAGCCTGGCGTGGGTAAAACCGCCATCGCCGAAGGCCTGGCCCAGCGCATCATCAATGGCGAAGTGCCGGATGGCCTGAGAGGCAAGCGTCTGTTGTCTCTGGACATGGGGGCTCTGATTGCCGGTGCCAAATACCGCGGCGAGTTCGAAGAACGCCTCAAATCCCTGCTCAATGAACTGTCGAAGCAGGAAGGGCAGATCATTCTGTTCATCGACGAACTGCACACCATGGTCGGCGCCGGCAAGGGCGAAGGCTCGATGGACGCCGGCAACATGCTCAAGCCGGCACTGGCTCGTGGTGAGCTGCACTGCGTCGGTGCGACCACGCTCAACGAATACCGCCAATATATAGAAAAGGACGCGGCTCTCGAGCGACGCTTCCAGAAAGTCCTGGTGGATGAGCCGAGCGAAGAAGACACCATCGCCATCCTGCGCGGCCTGAAAGAGCGTTACGAGGTTCACCACAAGGTGGCGATCACCGATGGTGCGATCATCGCCGCGGCCAAGCTCAGTCATCGCTACATCACCGACCGCCAGCTGCCGGACAAAGCCATCGATCTGATCGACGAAGCCGCCAGCCGCATCCGTATGGAGATCGACTCCAAGCCGGAAGTGCTGGACCGCCTGGAGCGTCGCCTGATTCAGCTGAAGGTGGAATCCCAGGCGCTGAAGAAAGAAAGCGACGACGCGGCGAAGAAACGTCTGGAAAAACTGCAGGAAGAAATCGCCCGTCACGAGCGCGAATACTCGGACCTCGAAGAAATCTGGAACTCGGAAAAAGCCGAAGTGCAAGGTTCGGCGCAGATCCAGCAGAAAATCGAACAGTCTCGTCAGGAACTGGAGGCTGCGCGCCGTAAGGGCGACTTGAACCGCATGGCCGAGCTGCAATACGGGGTGATCCCGGACCTGGAGCGCAGCCTGCAAATGGTCGACCAGCACGGCAAAAGTGAAAACCAGTTGCTGCGCAGCAAGGTGACTGAAGAAGAGATCGCTGAAGTCGTGTCGAAGTGGACCGGCATCCCCGTGGCGAAAATGCTCGAGGGCGAGCGCGAAAAACTGATGAAGATGGAAAGCCTGTTGCACCAACGTGTGATCGGTCAGGACGAAGCGGTGATCGCTGTCTCCAACGCGGTGCGGCGTTCCCGCGCCGGGTTGTCCGACCCGAATCGCCCGAGCGGTTCGTTCATGTTTCTCGGCCCGACCGGTGTCGGTAAAACCGAGCTGTGCAAGGCGCTGGCGGAGTTCCTGTTCGATACCGAAGAGGCAATGGTGCGGATCGATATGTCCGAGTTCATGGAGAAACATTCCGTGGCTCGACTGATCGGTGCGCCACCGGGCTACGTGGGCTATGAGGAGGGCGGTTACCTGACCGAGGCAGTGCGTCGCAAGCCTTATTCGGTGATCCTCCTGGACGAGGTCGAGAAGGCCCACCCGGACGTGTTCAACATTTTGCTGCAAGTGCTCGAAGATGGCCGTTTGACCGACAGCCATGGCCGCACGGTGGATTTCAAAAACACCGTGATCGTCATGACCTCCAACCTCGGCTCGGTGCAGATCCAGGAGCTGGTGGGGGATCGCGAAGCGCAGCGCGCGGCGGTGATGGATGCGATTTCCACGCACTTCCGGCCGGAGTTCATCAACCGGGTCGACGAAGTGGTGATTTTCGAGCCGCTGGCTCGGGATCAGATCGCCGGCATTACCGAGATCCAGTTGGGTCGCCTGCGTAGCCGCCTGACCGAGCGCGAGCTGAAGCTTGAGCTGAGCCCGGAAGCGATGGATAAGCTGATTGCCGTTGGTTACGACCCGGTCTATGGCGCACGGCCGCTCAAACGGGCGATCCAGCGCTGGATCGAGAACCCGTTGGCACAGCTGATTCTGTCGGGTCGATACATGCCTGGCGAGACAGCCAAGGGCACCGTGGAAAACGACGAAATCGTTTTCGTCTGATTCCCGTCGGCAGCAAATTGAAAGAGGCCTCGCATTGCGAGGCCTTTTTTTCGCCAGGCTGTTGAACTCAAAGGAAAAGGCTTGTAAAGTGCGCCCCGCAGTAAGTCGCCCTGAAGGGTTTCTGCTCCCCAAGCAGGAATCTGAAATAAGTTGCAAATCATTAACTTGAAAGCAATTTAGGGGGTTGACAGAGGTGCTTAAGATTGTAGAATAGCGCGCCTCAGACACACGAACGCAGCGATGCGAACGGGTCGAAGAGGTGAAGCAAGCTTCACAGTTGTAAATTGAAATATGTAGTTCCGTGATAGCTCAGTCGGTAGAGCAAATGACTGTTAATCATTGGGTCCCAGGTTCGAGTCCTGGTCACGGAGCCAATTTCAAACCGGGGTATAGCGCAGTCCGGTAGCGCGCCTGCTTTGGGAGCAGGATGTCAGGAGTTCGAATCCCCTTACCCCGACCATATTAAAAATCCTCGTATCGAAAGATACGGGGATTTTTTTTGCCTGCTGTAAATGCAAAAAAGCCCTGCTTCTCGACGCAGAGGCAGGGCTTGGGCCTTCAGAGGCTTAACTATTGTCTTTCAGGTGCTCGAACAAGCCCTTTGGCATCTTTTTACCATTGGCTTCGTAGTTGGCTTTCACGTTATCAAAAGCCTCTTGTTCCGAGATTTGACCATCATGGTTGGTGTCGATCTTGTCGAAATCGGCCTTGGGCGCCACTTTCAAAAATTCCGCGCGGGATACCTGGCCATCATCATCGGTATCGGTCCGGGCCATTGAAGCATCGCCGCACTTGCCTTCGCCACATTTACCTTCCGGCGTCTTCACGACCTGTTCCGCCGAGGCCAGCAGGTAGCCCTGAGTCAGCGGCTGCGAAGCGAATACGGAGCCGGACAACATCATGCCTCCGGCCAGGACAGCGCCGAGCAGGCCAACGGTGTTTTTGCTGAGAGTAGTGGTACGGGACATTACAAATCTCCTGGGTTGCACAATACAACCGCTCGATAAAGGACGCCACGTGAGTGCGGCGATGACCGAAGCAGGCAGTGCCTTGCTCGGGTGTGGCCATTTAGCGGGCGTGGTGTATCGCTACTGTGTCGCGCGAGGGGGGCTTTGTAAGCGAAGGGATGGAATTAGTGGGGGAGATACAGTGAGAAACACAAGTGCCTGGAAGTTGGACCGAGGCGCCTGCTTCGCGGGCAAGCCTCGCTCCTGCAAGATCGTTATTGGTTGCACATTTTGTGTACGACACAGATCCACTGTAGGAGCGAGGCTTGCCCGCGAAGAGGCCCTAAGTAACGCCGAAAATCTTAATGCAGCTTCAGACGAGGCTCAGTCCCGCGCCCAATCTTGCTACCGAGCATCAACATCGCCGTGCGGAACGCGCCATATAGCGCCATCTGGTGCATGCGATACAGCGACACGTAAAACATCCGCGCCAGCCAGCCCTCGAGCATGACGCTGCCGGTCAGGTTGCCCATCAAGTTACCCACAGCCGAAAAACGCGACAGCGAAATCAGCGAACCATAGTCGGTGTACTTGTACTCCGGCAGGGCTTTGCCTTCGATCCGCAGTTTCAGCGATTTGGCCAGCAATGAAGCTTGCTGGTGCGCAGCCTGGGCGCGCGGCGGCACATTGCGGTCGGTGCCTGGTTGTGGGCAGGCCGCGCAGTCACCGAAGGCGAAGATGTTCTCGTCACGAGTGGTTTGCAGGGTCGGCAATACTTGCAGCTGATTGATGCGGTTGGTTTCCAGGCCATCGATGTCCTTGAGGAAGCCCGGTGCACGAATCCCGGCGGCCCAGACTTTGAGGCTGGCGTTGATCACTTGGCCATCGGCGGTAATCAGGCTGTCTGCCGTCACTTCGCTGACAGCGGCGTTGGTCATCACGTTGACCCCGAGTTTCTCCAGGGTTTTATGCACCGGCCCGCCGATTCGCTCCGGCAGGGCTGGCAACACCCGTGGCCCGGCTTCGATCAGGGTGATGTGCATGTTTTCCGGTTTGATCCGGTCCAGGCCGTAGGCCGCGAGTTCATGGGCGGCGTTGTGCAGTTCCGCTGCCAGTTCGACCCCGGTGGCACCGGCGCCGACGATCGCTACGCTAATCTGCTCGACCTTATCGGTCTGCCCGGCGTGGGCGCGCAGGTAATGATTGAGCAATTGCTGATGGAAGCGCTCGGCCTGTTTGCGGGTATCAAGGAACAGACAGTGCTGCGCCGCGCCTTGAGTCCCGAAGTCGTTGGTGGTGCTGCCGACGGCAATCACCAGCGAGTCGTAAGGCACTTCGCGCGCCGGCACCAGTTCCAGGCCTGCCTCGTCATAGGTGGCGGCCAGCTGGATTCTCTTCTGTGCGCGGTCGAGCCCGCTCATGCGCCCCAGCTGGAACTCGAAGTGGTTCCATTTTGCCTGGGCAACATAGTTGAGTTCGTCTTCGGAAGAGTTCAGGGAACCTGCCGCCACTTCGTGCAACAACGGTTTCCAGATGTGGGTCAGGTTCGCGTCGACCAGCATCACACTGGCCGTGCCGCGCTTGCCCAGAGTCTTACCCAGACGGGTAGCCAACTCCAGACCGCCGGCGCCGCCGCCAACGATGACAATACGATGAGTCATGGGGATATCTCGCAAGGCTAAAAGAAATCGGTGCAGTCAACCGAGCGAGCGCGATGCAGCTCATAGCGTCAGGTAACTGATAAGTCGGCTCAACAGGCCTAAACCCATGGTCACTGCCAACACCACCACCAGGAGCATCCACGGCCGGAAAGGCCGGCGCTCGACTTGGTGCTGGGACAGGTTCAGGTACTCTTCGACATGTTTCTGGTCGTCGGGGTTCAGGCGGCTGGTCATAAAGGCCTCGTCAGGTAGACGTTGCTGAATGTGTAGACGCTACAGCGCGCAGCGATGTTGCGACCTATCCGGTGTGGAACGGAGCATAGTTGCTGGCGGGAATGGCGAATGATTCCACTTTGTAACACTCGGCGACCAACTACTGCAACGGACTCACAGGCTGATCCCGACGTCGAAAACGATGCTGCGCCCCAGGTTGCTGCGCAGGAAATCCGGAGCTTCCGGGTGGGCGAACAACACTCGGGCGAAGGTCGGGCCGACCAGCGACAACGAGCGCCAGCCCTGACGCAGGTATTCGGTGGGCGGCGGAAAGTGGCTGTTGAGGTCCAGCACTTCGCGCTTGAGGCTGGCGAAGGCGATGATGTCCAGCTCCCCCAGGTCCATGCCGCGCTCTTTGTAGTTGTGGGCTTTTTTGCGCAAGGTCGGCGCCAGTCTCAGCAGAAATTCATTGGCCGGGATGCGCCGGGGCTTGGCCTCGCGGCGCACTAGCTGGCTCAGGGAAAACGCGCTGCGTCGACGTTGCAGCTCGTCGCGCCATTCGTCGTTGAGGCGCCGACCCTCGTCGAGCACGAAGAATACTTCGAAGTTCGCGTCGCGGAACAGCACGTCCGGTGGCTCCCCGGCGGGGGCAAACTCGTCGGCGCGATAGGGAATGTTCAGGCCTTGCAGCAGGCGCTGGCAAACCCAACGCTCACGCTCCCATTTGCGGGCATTGGAGAGGAACGTGTTGGCTTGCTCGGCCGCAATGGTCAGCAGGCGTAAATAATCTGAATCATCCATAGGCCCAAGCTTAGCGTTCAAATGTGATCTGAATAATAAGTCTGTCGCAAAAGAAAAAAGTCTGTCGGGATTTCTTCAGCCGTTTTTTCTGGCATGCCTATGGGTGTTTATCAGCGAATATCTTCTGCCGCCGTATCAGGTCCTTGATTATCTGGCCCGGGTTCTTGCGCTTGATCCACCCATTCCCAGAACAGCTGATAGCCGACCGCGAGTATCACAGGGCCGATAAACAGGCCGAGGATTCCGCTCGTGACCATGCCGCCCAAGGCGCCGATCAGCACCACGGGCATCGGTACATCGACGCCACGACCCAGCAGCAGCGGTTTGAGGACGTTATCGACCAATCCCGCGATGAAGACATAAATGGCAAACACAATGGTCGCCGTACTGGCACCTTCGCTCATGAAAACAAAGACGATGACCGGAAGGGTAATCAGGGTTGCCGGTAATTGCATGATGCCAAGAAGCAGCACCGCCAAGGCGAGAAGGCCGGCGCCGGGGACGCCCATGAACACAAAACCGATGCCCACCAACAGCATCTGGATGAACGCGATGCCGACCACCCCCAACGCTACTGCCCGGATGGTCGCGGTGCACAGATCGGCGATTTTCGGCCCGTTGATTGGACCGCTGAAGCGCGTAACGATTCGTACCGCACTACGGTGGCCGCTTTCTCCATACGCTAAAAAAATACCGGCAATAAGCAGGGCGACGATGAATAAAAGGAGCCCCATGCTGACACCCGCAAGCTTGCTCAGCAGGGAGAGGCTGACACCTTTGATTTGCGGCATGAACTTGTGTGCCAGATCGGGCAGGTCAGTGGTGGCTTGCGCCCACAAGTTATAAAGAGGTTCTCCCACGAGTGGCCAGCTGGCTACCGTATCGGACGGTGGCGGAATATGGAAACTGTCGGTTTTGACCATGGTCATGACCTTTTCCACGGAATCCGCAAGCGAGGCTCCCAATAAATAAATAGGCACCATAAGAATACTGATGACGATGAATATGATCAGCGTCGCGGTGATCCCGTCCTTGTTTCCCAGCTTGCCTTTGAATCTGATCTGCAAGGGGTAGAGGGTGATTGCCAGGATCACCGACCATAGCATCAGGTCGAGGAACGGGCTGAATATCTGAAAGCAGAACATCACCAGAACGGCAATCACTCCGGCACGAATCAGTACGTCGAGCAGGTCTCGGGAAAAAACCTTTTCGAGAAGGGGTATGGGAACCATGGATTACCTCCTGTAGAGAGTGGCAAGGGCCTGCATTTGGTAAGTCCAGCCCCGGTCGCAAGTGAGCCGGTGAACATGCCGCTCAGCGACTCTTGTCCTCCCGAGCCATCCAATCCACCGGATGTATCGCGAGATAGCTGTCGACTGCAGAGCCTATTGTTGGAAAGAACGCTGTTTCGCCAAGCCGCGCAAAAAGCCCGAATCGCTTCAGCTTGTCCTTGACCGGGTCCTTCATCTCGGCCACGCACAACTTGATACCCGCCGCGTGTAACGTTTCGTCCAGTTCCGCCAACATGTCGGCGGAGGTCACGTCCACGCTGGTGACGGGTTCCGCCGCAACAACCAGCCAGCGCACTGGCGTAGGCGATGCGGCCACGGCGTCCAGCACTCGGTCATGGAACAATTCGGCGTTGGCGAAAAACAACGGCGCATCCCAGCGAAACAGGACCAGGCCGGGTACAAGGCGCGCGTCGGGATAGCGCTTGATGTCGTGATAACCCTTCACGCCGTCCGCGCGTCCCAGGACGGCAGAGTAAGGACGCCAGCCATCCCACAGAAATTCGATGACGGCGATTACGATGGCCAGGCCGATCCCCTCGATCGCACCCAGCACGGCCACGCCGATGGTGCAGACGATTGACAGCCAGAACTCCCAACGCTGAATTCGATAAATGCGTCGCAGGTCGGTGACCTCAATCAGGCCGATGGCGGAGGCGATCACCACCGCAGCCAGTGCGCTGGTAGGCAAATCCTTCAACAGGTCCGGTGCCATCACCAGCAGTAAGGCAACAGCAAGCGCGCCGATGACTCCGGTCAACTGGGTTTTGGCGCCTGCGGCCTCGGCCACGGGCGTACGTGACGAACTGCTGCTGATCGCAAAACCCTGAAAAAATCCGGCGGCCAGGTTGGCGACACCGAGGCCCACCATTTCCTGGTTCGGGTCCACATAGGTGCGGGTCCGCGCCGCATAGACACGCGAGAGCACGCTGGTATCGGCGAACGAAACCAGGGCAACGGCGCAACCACCGATCAGGACGGGGACGATGTCGTCGCGGGTGATCCAGGGGATGGCGAACGCAGGCAAGCCTTGTGGAAGCGAGCCGAGGACCGATATTCCAGTGCGCGCGGCAAGGTCCAGCACAGCCACGGCGACGGTCGCTCCCGCCACGGCGATCAGAATGCCCGGCACGCGTTTGTTGCCCTTGAGCAGCAGAATCACGGCCAAGGTGGCTGCGCCGACCATGAAGGCGGTCCAGTTGGTTTTCCCCTCCATTACCGCCGTAGCGATCGCCCACAGGTTTCTCAGCGGGCCGTCGGATTCAATCGAAAAACCGAAAAACTTGGGCAGTTGGCTGATCAATACCGTCAGCGCGATCCCGTTCATGTACCCGTAGCGGATCGGTTTGGAAAGCAGCTCCGTGACAAAGCCCAAGCGCGCTATGCCGGCCAGGATGCACACCACCCCCGATACGATCGCCATCATGCTCGCAAGGGCGATGGCACGATGCGGATCACCGCCGGACAGTGGCAGCACGACGGCGAGAATGACGGCAGCCAGCGAGGAATCCGGCCCCAGCACCAGAATCCGGCTGGGTCCGAACAGCGCATAAGCGAGCAGAGGAACGATGGTCGCGTAAAGGCCATAGATGCCGGGTACGCCCGATGCCACCGCGTAGGCGATACCGACAGGCACCAACATCGTGGTCAGCACCAGTCCGGCCACGAGGTCGTGCCGCAACCAGGTTATTTTGTAACCGCGCAGCGTGCGTAGTCCGGGCAGCCAGCGACTCCAACCGGTGTCGCCGCCGGTGTTGCGATGGGCAATGCGGCCGGGTTCCGGGACGGGAGGCGAAGCATCCGAATGGCTCATAGGACTGTGGCCCTTTGGTGTACAGCGCAGATCCGCTTGAACGTGCCGGTCAGAACTTTTCCGGAATTCGCCGCAACGGATAATCCGGTTCACGATAGCCGCCTGATTTCTGCCGTTTTGGCAAAATCACCTTCTCGCGCGGTACATTCTTGTACGGAATACGGCTGAGCAAATCAGAGATGATGTTGAGGCGGGCCCGCTTCTTGTCGTTCGAGTTGGCCACAAGCCACGGAGCATGATCGGTGTCGGTCGCCTTGAACATGTCGTCACGTGCGCGCGAGTAGTCATACCAGCGGCTGTATGACTTGAGATCCATGGGCGTCAGTTTCCAGATTTTGCGGCCATCCTTGATCCGCGCCTCGAGCCGACGGGTCTGCTCCTCTTCGCTGACTTCCAGCCAATACTTGAACAGCATGACGCCCGAGTCGACCATCATGCGTTCCATCAGGGGGGCCAGGGCCAGGAAGCGGGTCACCTGCTTATCGGTACAAAATCCCATCACACGCTCGACCCCTGCGCGGTTGTACCAACTACGATCGAAGATCACCACTTCGCCAGCCGCAGGCATGTGCGCCAGGTAGCGCTGTATATACATCTGGCTCTTCTCGCGATCGGTCGGGGCCGGTAGCGCCACCACCCGAAAGACACGCGGGCTCACCCTCTCAGTGAGCGCCTTGATTGTCCCACCCTTGCCGGCACCGTCACGCCCCTCGAAGACGATACAGATCTTGATGCCCTTTTCTTTCACCCATTCCTGCAACTTGACCATTTCGACATGCAGTCGGCGTAACTGCTCAAGATAGTCTTTGTTCTTCAGTTTCAAGGGTTCAGCGGAGTTGCTTTTAACAGCGGTTTTCTTCTTGTCCTTTGCCATGACCCAAGCCTCACCTATGCCAGTCGCTGACTGCCGATAGATAGACCCCTGCAGGTGCAGCTATCAGCTTGCAGATCGCGCATTGCTTCGAGCAAACCTGGCGTCAGTCGTGGACGGCCCTCTGCTCTTGACGTTCAACTTCATCACCAACCGCGTGAGTCTAGTCCATGAATCAACCCTCTACAGGGTTGCTACAGGGCCTTGCACAAAACGGATAGCGATCTGCGCAAAGCGGCTATTGCCCCGTGCCCGGCGTCTCTACCCTCGGCTGTACGGACGTTAGCCGCGTTACCGACTCTTAAAAAAACAACAACAAGAGATAGATGCCATGCGCAAGATCAACGTACATGAGGTGATCGACAACGCTCGATTCAACCGCTTTCACTGGATGGTGCTGTTCTGGTGCGCCCTGATCATCATCTTCGACGGATACGATTTGGTGATCTACGGCGTGGTGTTGCCGATGCTGATGAAAGAGTGGGGGCTCAGTCCCCTGCAAGCTGGCGCGCTGGGAAGTTATGCACTGTTCGGGATGATGTTCGGCGCGCTGTTTTTCGGCCCGCTGTCGGACAAGATTGGCCGCAAGAAAGCCATCACCCTGTGCGTGATGCTCTTCAGCGGTTTTACCGTGCTCAATGGATTTGCCCGTAACCCCACCGAGTTTGGCCTCTGCCGGTTCGTTGCCGGGTTGGGCATTGGCGGGGTGATGCCCAATGTCGTGGCGCTGATGAACGAGTACGCGCCGAAGAAAATCCGCAGCACGCTGGTGGCGATCATGTTCAGTGGTTACTCGGTGGGCGGCATGCTCTCGGCGGGGCTCGGCATCGTGCTGATCCCCAGTTTCAGCTGGCAGTCGGTGTTTTACGTGGCGGTGCTGCCGTTGCTGTTGTTGCCGTTGATCATGTACTTCCTGCCTGAATCGGTGGGTTTCATGCTGCGTCAGGGGCGCAATCAAGAGGCGCGCAACATCCTGGAACGGATTGACCCGGCTTACGTTGCACTCGCCAGCGATCAGTTGCACATGAGCGAAGTGAAGGGCACTGGCACCCCGGTGTTGCAACTGTTCCGTGAGGGGCGTGCGTTGCGCACGCTGATGCTGTGGCTGGCATTTTTCTGCTGCTTGCTGATGGTCTACGCCTTGAGTTCCTGGCTACCGAAACTGATGGCCAACGCCGGTTACAGCCTGGGCTCGAGTCTGTCGTTTCTGCTGGTGCTCAACTTCGGCGCCATTTTCGGCGCGGTCGGCGGCGGAATGCTGGGCGATAAGCTCAACCTGCCGCGCGTGTTGGCGGTGTTCTTCGTCGTGGCTGCGGTATCGATCACCTTGCTGGGCTTCAACAGTCCGATGCCGGTGTTGTACCTGCTGATCGCCCTTGCCGGCGCCACCACCATCGGCTCGCAGATTCTGCTGTACGCCTGCGCCGCGCAGTTCTACTCCATGACCATTCGCTCCACCGGTTTGGGCTGGGCGTCGGGCATCGGCCGCAACGGCGCGATCGTCGGCCCACTGCTGGGCGGTGCCTTGCTGGGGATCAGCCTGCCACTGCAACTGAACTTCATGGCGTTTGCCTTGCCGGGTGCGGTGGCCGCTCTCGCCATGACCGTGTTCGCCATCAGCAGTCAGCGCAGCGCCAAAGGCGCCACCCAGACGCTGGCGCCGACCAGCGCCTGAACCCGGCAGTGGCGGCACGGCGTCATGCCGTGTCGCCGGCCTGGTCACCCATACTTTTTTCCGAACAAGAGCGGCCGGGCCTGTGCCACGGATCGCCTGACGAGTCTTGCGGCGAGGTTTCATGAAAGCGTTATTTCAGGACTTTTCCCTGTCTGCTGCCGTCGCTGGATTTATCGCCACGGTGATTTCCTACGCAGGCCCCTTGGTGATCATCTTTCAGGCCGCCGAGACCGCACACCTCTCGCGGGAAGTGTTGTCGTCCTGGGTCTGGGCGATTTCCATCGGCAGCGCCGTGCTCGGTATCGGTTTGAGCCTGCGTTACCGCGTCCCGGTGATCATCGCGTGGTCGGCACCGGGCTCTGCGTTGCTGGTGGCACTGTTGCCGGGAATCTCCATGCCGGAGGCGGTGGGCGCTTACCTGGTCAGCAGCCTGATCATTTTCCTGGTCGGCGTGTCGGGGGCGTTTGACCGGATCATCGGCAAACTGCCCGCGGCGATTGCGGCGGCGATGCTGGCGGGGATTCTGTTCAGCTTCGGCACGGGGTTGTTCGTCTCGTTGCAAGGCAAGCCATTGCTGGTGCTGGCGATGTTTGCCACGTACCTGATCTGCAAGCGGGTGATGCCGCGCTATGCGGTGTTGATGGTGCTGCTGGTGGGCTGTTCGATGGCGTTTCTTGCCGGTGATTTGCACCGCGAAGCGCTGGTGATCGGTTTGGCCACGCCGGTGTGGATCACCCCCGCGTTCAGCT
The DNA here is from genome assembly GCF_044746425.1 of Pseudomonas sp. NPDC086112. NCBI lineage: Bacteria > Pseudomonadati > Pseudomonadota > Gammaproteobacteria > Pseudomonadales > Pseudomonadaceae > Pseudomonas > Pseudomonas sp. NPDC086112. The sequence goes on from NZ_JBIVCD010000006.1 coordinate 139,420, forward strand.
TGAGTGCAATGCTGAATGTCGCCTTGCCGCTGGTGATGGTGGCGCTGACCGGCCAGTTTGTTCCCGGCATGGCGGTGCTGCGTGCCAGCGGCTACCCAACGCCGGCCGGCCCGATCATCGCCAGCAGCGCGTTGGGCACTGCGCTGTTGGCACCGTTCGGTTGTCACGGGTTGAATCTGGCGGCGATTACCGCCGCCATTTGTACCGGTCGCGAGGCCCATGAAGATCCGCGCAAACGCTATGTGGCCGGGGTCGTGGGCGGGCTGTGTTACCTGGTGCTGGGGATCTTCGGTGCCACGCTGGTTTCGTTGTTTTCGGCGTTCCCCAAGGAACTGATCGCAGCCCTGGCCGGGCTGGCGCTGTTCGCCGCGATAGCCGGGGCGTTGGCCGGCGCAATGGCCGTGCCGATTGATCGCGAAGCCGCGTTGGTGACCTTTCTCACCACCGCCTCGGGCATGTCGCTGTTTGGTTTGTCCGCCGCTTTTTGGGGGCTGATTTTCGGCATGGTCACGCACGTGCTGTTGAGTGCCCGGCGTCCCGCGCCGGCGATTCAAGCGGCCCCTGCGCAGGAGGTGGCGCGCTGATCGAGTAGTTAATCGAAACCCGATCCCTTATCCGTTTTCACCATCCCTCGCGGCGAATCCGCCACGGGTGGAGCACTTCAACCTGTCGATCAATAACAATAAGAGAACAGCGATGAAACAGATTTTTCCAGCAACCGGTTCAGTGTTGTCCCTGGCGGTCGTCTCGGGTTTTTCCAGTGGCGTGATGGCCGCCGAGGGCGGCTTCATCGAAGACACCACGGCCACCTTGCAGGCGCGTAACTACTACTTCAGTCGGGACTTTTCCGACATCGTCGGGGCCAATCAACAGTCGAAGGCCGAAGAGTGGGCGCAAGGCTTCATCCTCAACGTCAAATCCGGTTATACCCAGGGCCCGGTCAGTTTTGGTGTGGATGTCATCGGCCTGCTCGGCCTCAAACTCGACAGCAGCCCGGACCGGGTCAATACCGGTTTGCTGCCGGTGCACGATGATGGTCGCGCGGCAGATGATTACAGCCGTCTGGAAGGTGCGCTGAAGATGCGTTACTCCAAGACCGAGCTGAAAGTGGGGGAGTTGCAACCCAACGTGCCGGTGCTGGCCTTCAGCGATATCCGGCTGCTGCCGCCCAGCTATCAGGGCGCAAGCATCAGCTCCAATGAAATCGATGGCCTGACCTTGCAAGGCGGCCACTTGAATTCAACCAGCCTGCGCAACGAGGCCGGCGACGAAAAGATGCAAGCCATGCTCGGTCATGTTCCGCAGCGTCAGGTCAGCAGCGATGGTTTCAACTTTGCTGGCGCCGACTACGCCTTCAATGACAAGCGCAGTTCGCTGAGTGCCTGGTTCGGGCAATTGGAAGATATCTACAACCAGCGCTTTCTCGGCTTCAAGCACAGCGAGCCGTTGGGAGACTGGATCCTGGGCGCCAACCTCGGCTACTACGATTCGCGCGAAGACGGCAAAAAGTTGCTGGGCAATATCGACAACCAGGCGTTCTTCTCGTTGCTGTCGGCCAAGCGCGGCGGCCACACGTTTTATGTCGGCTATCAGGGCATGTTCGGCGACAGCGCCTTCCCGCGAGTCTTTGCCAACATCTCACCGCTGGGCAACGAGGTGCCGACCTACGAGTTCGCCTACACCGATGAGCGCTCCTGGCAAGCGCGTTACGACTACGACTTCGCGGCCCTCGGCATGCCCGGCCTGACCAGCACCGTGCGTTACATCACCGGCAATAACGTCGACACCGGAAAGGGCTTTGAAGGCAAGGACCGCGAGCGCGATCTGGATATCGGCTATGTGCTGCAGAGTGGCAGCCTCAAAGGCCTCGGCATCCGTGTTCGCAATGTGATGGCGCGTTCCAACTACCGCAGCGATATCGACGAAAACCGCCTGATCCTCAGCTACACGTGGAAGCTGTTATGAGCAAGCCCGCGATCAAAGATCTGTGGTGCAGTCGCCCATGACTTCGTACGTCACGCGATGGGTCTGGCCCTGATGATCGACATATTCCATGGTCGCAGGCACAACCCCGCAGGCAGTTGCGGTGTTCGTCACTGAAACCACCTTGGCGATGTCCAGCGGCTGCGCCGGGTTGTACGAGGTGGCGGCTGGCTCGTTGCCGGCGGCCAGGGCCGAGGTGGCGGCGAGGGTCAGAAATAGGCTGATCAAGGTTTTCATTTTTCCGTACTCCGTGTTGATTCCGATGGCTCAATTCTAGGCTTTGCCCGCGACCGATAAAGGGGCCTCGGCCTGATTCAGCCTTACAGAAAACGTAACAGTCGCTGGTTCTTTTTGATCGGGTACATATCCGTTTCTGCGGTAGCGGCGGCTGGCGGTTTCGCTCTTACAGCGAGTCACTTTGGAAAAGCCCCAAAGTAACCAAAGGGCTCTTGCCCCTTTCGTTCGGTGCCTCGCCCAGGCTCGGCATGCCCTTGCTCCGGTCCTGCTCCGTGGGCCCGCCGCCATCGGCCATCCATGGCCGGGGGCGGCTAACCCGGCATCCATGCCGGGTTGCCCACTGCGCAGAACCTCCGCTCGGCCTCTCGAGGGGGCGGTGCGTCAAGATCAAAAGCTGCAGGCGAGCTAACGCTCGGCCTGTTGAGTGGTGAAAAGCGCAGTGGTACGCAGATCCATTGTGGGAGCGGGCTTGCTCGCGAAGCAGTTGATCTTGCCGTTGCTTTGGCTTTGGCTTTTGATCTTGATCTGTTGCCCCTTTCCCAGAGGCCGAACGCAGGCATTGCGCAGGGGGCACCGCGGCATGGATGCCGCGGTAGCCGCCCCCGGCCATGGAGGGCCGATGGCGGCGGGCCCCCGGAGCAATGCCGGAGTGAGGGCATGCCGAGCCTAAGCGAGGCACCGAATGGCGGGGCAAAAGCGCTTTGGTTACTTTCGCGCTTTTCGAAAGTGACCCGCCGTAAGGGCGGAACCCTAGGTGGCCGTTACCGCAGAAATGGATATGTACCCAATCGTGGAGCGCCCCCGGGGCCGGTACAAATGTGTATACCAGCCCGAAGTCGAAGGGAGTAAAGGGCGGTGTAGACTGATCGCCTGTTCTCTTTTGGCAAGACAAGGGAGTGTGCCCAGCCATGATCGGTGCCGAGTTACTGTCATCCGAAACCCTGACGGTGGGGTGGCTGATCTATGCACCGGTGCTGATCTGGGCCATTGCGCGAGCCCCCTGGGTCGAACTGTTCAGCGACAACCGCCGCCAGCATCTGTTGTTCGGCACGGTGTTCGCGCTGTTCATGCTCTGGCTGGTGCGACGGGACTTCGACACCGGCGTGTCCTATCACTTCATCGGCATGACGGCGGTGACGTTACTGCTGGATTGGCCGTTGGCGATTGTCGGCGGATTGGTCGCGCAAACGGGATTGGTGCTACTCGGACGGCAGGACATGGCGGCCATGGGGGTCAATGGCGCGCTGCTGATTCTGCTGCCGGTGCTGGTCACCGAGTGCTGCGCCATCCTGGTGGAGCGCGCGCAGCCGCGTAATCCCTTTGTGTACATTTTCTGTTCGGGTTTTTTTGCCGCTGCGTTGTCGGCCCTGTTGTGCCTGATCCTGGCGCTCACGCTGCTGTGGTACGACGAACGTTTCGCCATGCCGTACTGGCTGACAGATTTTGTCGGCTACCTGTGGCTACTGATTTTCCCGGAAGCGTTTATCAACGGCATGGTGGTCAGCGCATTGGTGGTGTTCTGCCCCGAATGGCTGGAGACGTTCAATCGCACCCGCTACCTTTCGGCGCCCTGGAAAGACGACGATCCCAAATCTTGATCCACATCAAATCCAAAAAGCGTTGCCGAATCCATGCTCTGGAAAACCTTCAGGAGCAATGGCATGAGTGTGTATGAGTGGGCCCGGCAGGAGTTGCGTCAGAGTCTGGATGTGGCGCAAGAGGTGGGCTTCGATCCGGGATTGAGCCTGCGTGCCTTGCTCAGTGCGGTGGTGCAGCAGAGCAAGACGGTACGCAATATAGAAGACCTGGCCGATGAGTTGCGGTTTCTCGCCGAGAACCTCGACGAGGGCCAGGACTATGGCTTTATGCGGCCCTGAGGGGCGGGATCAGTGGCGCGGGTCGAAGTCTTCGCTGAACATTTCGTCTTCGGCATCCGGGCTCACCGGGATCTTGTGTTCTTCCGACGCCCAGGCGCCCAGGTCGATCAGTTTGCAACGGTCCGAACAGAATGGCCGGAACTTGCTTTCGGGGCTCCATTCGACAGGGGCGCCACAGGTTGGGCAATCGACGGTTGGGGTTTGGCTCATGACTGGCCTCCACGCAAAGTAAGGTAAAAATGATGCAGGCGTTCGACCTCGCTGTGCAGCCAGGCGAGGTCGCGGTCGTTGACCACCACATCGTCGGCATGGCTCACGCGGTCCTGTCGGCTGGACTGAGCCTTGAGGATCGCCTGGACCTGCTGTTCGCTGGTCTGGTCACGCTGCAGGGTGCGTTCGATCTGTAACTGTTCCGGGGCATCGATCACCAGGACCCGTTGGGTCATGGCGTACTGCCCGGACTCGATCAGCAGCGGCGAAACCAGAATCGCATAAGGCGATTGTGCCTTGGCCAGATGGTGAGTGATTTCTTCGGCGATCAGCGGATGCAACAGCGCTTCGAGCCAGCGGCGTTCATCCGGCACTTCGAAGATCAGCTTGCGTAGCGCCGCACGATCCAGTTGGCCGTCGGCTTGCAGCACGCCGGGGCCAAAGTGCTCGGCGATCTTCGCCAGTGCCGGGCGACCGGGTTCTACCACCCAGCGAGCCGCATGATCGGCGTCCACCACGTGCACGCCCAGATCGATGAAGTGCTGGGCGGCCGCGCTTTTGCCGCTGCCGATGCCGCCGGTCAGGCCGAGAATCCAGGGTTTTTCCACAGGGGTATTCATTTCAAACCGACAAACTGCCAATAGAAGCCGGTTATTTGACCACCCCAGAGCAAGGCAATCCAGCCGGCAATGGCCAGATAGGGGCCAAAGGGCAGCGGAGTCGAGGTTTTCGCATCCCGCAGGCGCAGCAAAATCACCCCGAAGACGGCGCCCAGTAGCGATGACAGCAGGATGGTCAGCGGCAGGATCTGCCAGCCGCCCCAGGCGCCGAGCATCGCCAATAGCTTGAAGTCACCGTAGCCGATGCCGTCCTTGCCGGTGATCAGCTTGAACAGCCAGAACACCGTCCAAAGCGCCATATAGCCGGCCACCGCGCCCCAGAGCGCGTCATGCAGTGACACGAAGAGCCCGAAACTGTTGACGATCAATCCCAGCCATATCAACGGCAGCACCAGCACATCCGGCAACAGCTGGTGTTCGGCGTCGATCAGGCTCATCGCCAACAGGCCCCAGCTCAGGACCAGTACCATGCAGGCCTGCCAGCCGAAACCGAAATGCCAGGCGACGAACGCTGACAGCACGCCGCAAGCCAGTTCGGTCAGCGGGTAACGTTTACTGATCGGCGTCGCGCAGTTCGAGCATCGCCCGCGTAAAAACAGATAACTGAGCACGGGAATGTTTTCCCACGCTCGAATCCGATGGCCACAGTCGGGGCACTCGGAGTGAGGCAGTATCAGGTTGTAAGCCGGGCCGGGGGCTTCGGGTGGCAAATCCAGGACGTCATGGGCTTGCAAGCGCCATTCACGCTCAAGCATTTTCGGCAGGCGCCAGACCACCACGTTGAGAAAACTGCCGATCAGCAAACCGATCACCCATGCGGTGATCACGAAGGCCAGCGAGTTGTGACTCAGAAATTCGTTCAAGGACATATCAGATCGCTGAGCCAAGTTGGAAGATGGGCAGGTACATCGCAACCACCAGGCCGCCGACGATAACCCCCAGCACCACCATGATGAAAGGCTCCATCAGACTGGTCAGGTTATCGACCATGTTATCCACCTCGTCCTCATAGAAGCTCGCGACCTTGTCGAGCATGTCATCCAGTGCGCCAGACTCTTCGCCAATGGCCGTCATCTGGATCGCCATGTTCGGAAATATACCGGAGGTGCGCATCGCAAAATTCAGCTGCATGCCGGTGGAAACATCCTGCCTGATGCGTAATACCGCTCGCTTGAACACGATGTTGCCGGTTGCGCCTGCCACTGAATCCAGGGCTTCGACCAGTGGGACGCCGGCGGCGAACGTCGTCGACAAGGTGCGGGCGTAACGGGCCACGGCGGACTTGTACATGAGCGCGCCAACCAACGGCAGTTTCAGCAGCCAGGTGTCCATTCGGTCCCGAAAGCCCGGGGACTTTTTAAAGGCATGGCGGACGCCGAAAACCAGCGCACCCAACAGGCCGAGCACCATCCACCACCAGGCCTGCAGGAACTCCGACAAGCCGATGACCATCACGGTGAACGCTGGCAGTTCGGCGCCGAACCCCGAGAACACCGACTCGAACTGCGGCACAACCTTGACCAGCAGAATCCCGGTCACAATGATAGCGACGAACACCACCGCCAGCGGGTAGGTCATGGCTTTCTTGATTTTGGCCTTGAGGCTTTCGCTCTTTTCCTTGTAGGTTGCCACCCGTTCCAGCAGGGTATCCAGAGCACCGGCCTGCTCGCCGGCATCCACCAGATTGCAGTACAGCTCATCGAAATACTGGGGCTTTTTGCGCAAGGCCGCGGCGAAGCTGTTACCGGCCGCGACTTCCTGTTTTACCTCCTCCACCAGTTTGCGCATGCTCGGGTTATCGAAGCCCTCGCCGATAATGTCGAACGATTGCAGCAGCGGTACGCCGGCTTTCATCATGGTCGCCATCTGTCGGGTAAACAGGGCAATGTCCAGGGCCTTGATGCGTTTGCCGGCACTGAAAATGGACGCGGTTTTTTTCCGCACCTTGCCCGGGTTGATCCCTTGCTTGCGTAACTGGGCCTTGATCAGCGCGGGATTCTGGCCGGTCAATTCGCCGGTCATTTTTGTGCCTTTTTTGTCTGTGCCTTCCCAGGCATATACGCTGATTTTCGCTGCTTTGACCGCCATGTTCAGTCCTTGGTGACCCGATTGATTTCTTCAAGGCTGGTGATGCCTTGCATGGCCTTGAGCAGGCCCGAAGTACGCAGGTCGTTGAAGCCGTCCTTACGCATCTGGATGTCGATTTCCAGTGAATTGCCTTCGGCCATGATCAGCCGTTGCAGTTCTGGGGTGTTCTTTACCACTTCATAAATCCCTACTCGCCCTTTGTAACCGTTGTTGCACTGATCGCAACCGACCGGTTCATAGATCGTGAATGAGCCGATGCGTTCCTCGGGAAAGCCTTCTTTGAGCAACGCCTCGCGGGGAATCTCGATGGGCTTTTTGCAATGACTGCACAGTTTGCGCGCCAGGCGCTGGGCGATGATCAGGCTGACCGAGGTAGCAATGTTGAACCCCTGAATCCCCATGTTGTGCAAGCGGGTCAGGGTTTGCGCGGCGCTGTTGGTGTGCAGGGTGGAAAGCACCATGTGCCCGGTCTGGGCGGCCTTGATGGCGATTTCGGCGGTTTCGAGGTCGCGGATTTCGCCGACCATGATCACGTCCGGGTCCTGACGCAGAAACGAGCGCAGCGCCTGGGCGAAATCCAGTCCCTGCCTGGGATTGACGTTGACCTGGTTGATGCCTTCGATGTTGATTTCTACCGGGTCTTCGGCAGTGGAAATATTGATGTTGACGGTGTTGAGGATGTTCAGCCCGGTATAGAGCGACACGGTCTTGCCCGAACCGGTGGGGCCGGTCACCAGGATCATTCCCTGTGGCTGCTTGAGCGCGGCCATGTACAGGTCTTTCTGGTCGGGCTCGTAGCCGAGGGCATCGATGCCCATTTGGGCACTGGACGGGTCGAGGATCCGGATTACCACTTTCTCGCCCCACAAGGTCGGCAGTGTGTTGACCCGGAAGTCGATGGACTTGCTTTTGGACAGGCGCATCTTGATTCGCCCGTCCTGAGGTTTGCGCCGCTCGGAGATATCGAGACTGGCCATGACCTTCAGCCGCGAGGCAATGCGGTTGGCCAGTTGTGTCGGCGGCCTGGCGACCTCCCGCAGCATGCCATCGGTGCGCATGCGCACGCGGTAGATTTTTTCATAGGGCTCGAAATGCAGGTCGGAAGAACCGCTCTTGATCGCGTCGAGCAGCATCTTGTGGACGAAGCGCACCACCGGCGCGTCATCGGCGTCTTGCCCCACGAGGACGTCTTGTTTCTGCTCATCGACCGACTCGATGTCCACCCCGTCGAGGTCGACATCGGCCATGTCTTCCAGGCCGGTGGAATGGTTGTCGAAGAATTTTTCGATGGCGTCGCTGAGCTTGTCTTCTTCCACCAGAATGGCTTCGGTGCTCAGCCCGGTGCTGAACTGGATGTCGTTGATGGCCTGGTGATTGGTCGGATCGGAAATCCCCACGAACAGCTTGTTACCACGCCGCCAGAGGGGCAGGGCGTGGTGCTGGCGGATCAGCTTCTCACTGACCAGCCCTCGGGGTTGGGTGTCCTTGTCCAGGCAGTTGAGGTCCAGCAGGGCCATGCCGAAATGCTCCGAGGCCACCTCGGCGACCTGCCAGCTTTTCAGCAGTTTGTTTTGCACCAGATAGCTGACCAGCGAAATTCGATTGCGTTGGGCTTGTTGATACGCCTGTTGCGCACTTTGGTCAGTGATCAGCTCGGCCAGTACCAATTGCTTGGCCAGACCGCTAAGGGCGATGTCATTCATTGGGATACCGGACGCAGACAGTGAATGACTTATAGCCTAGTCAAGCAGTGGAACCAAACCAGTCGGGGTGAGGTGACAAAAAGTGTCAGATAGTGCGGATCCTTGGAGTAGGAAAGGTCTTTGCCGCGATCTCGCGCCCAGCAGACAGGGACGCGCACGGCTTGGCATGACCTGTGCTGTGCCTTGTTCAGATCATGAGATTTCGACTCATGCATGGAGCCTGTCTATGAAAAATCAAAAAGGTTTTACTCTGATCGAGCTGCTGATCGTGGTGGCGATCATCGGGATTCTGGCGACGTTTGCGTTGCCGCAGTATTCGAAGTACCAGGCGCGGGCAAAGGTAACTGCTGCTCTTGCAGAAATCTCGGCACTGAAAGTGCCTTTCGAAGACATCATCAATCAAGGCACCGATCCCACCCTGGCCAAGATTGGCGGTACGGCGACCACCGGTAATTGCACGATTACGGCATCGGGTACCGCCTCTGACGGTGCAGGTACTATTGGTTGCACGATTCTCAATGCCCCGGGGCCGGTGCTCAGCAAAACCATCACGCTTACGCGCACCCTCACCGGTGGCTGGACATGCGCCACCACAGCTGAACAGGAATATGCGCCTAAAGGCTGCACTGGCGCCTGATCCATTTTCATCCTTCAAATGCCCCGCGTTTCACGACGCGGGGCATTTTTTTACTCGTCATTTGTGGGCCAATTCAATAATCAAGAAAACCCCCGACAATTCATGGCCTTAGGCCTGCGTTAAAACCCGCAAGTTGCATGTAGATAATTTATCAGTCATGCATTTTGCATGATTTCGGAAATTGTCTTTTTATCTAACTTATTGATTTATAACTATTTATTTTTTATCTGACAGTTGGCACAGCGTTCGCACTATCTCCTGTAACCCTGCTGACAAGACACGCAGCAGACTTTCCAGAAATACAGGAGTTACTCGTATGAAGAAGTTCGCTATCGCTGCCGCTACTGCTACCGCGTTGACCCTGACCATGGCCAACGCTGCATTTGCACAGACCACCCAAGCGACTCAGGCACCCATGATGCTGGCCGCCGGTGAAGTCACTGAAGCGAAAGAGGATGTTTCCGATACCTGGATCACAACCAAAGTCAAAGCAGACCTGGTCACCGAAAAAGGCATCCCAGGCACCGACATCAAAGTCGAAACCAACAAAGGCGTTGTTTCCCTGTCTTCGATGACCGTTCTGACAGACGCTCAGAAAACAACCGCCGTGGCTATCGCCAAGAAAATCAAAGGCGTCAAAGCGGTGTCCGCTGACGGCCTGAAATCCGAGTAAAACAAGGCTTCTCGCCTGGACCGGGAGAAGGAGCGGTAGACGGGCCGAGTCATACGTCTGCCGCAACTTGAGAGTTCATGCGAAGGCCACAAGGATGTGGCCATTACAGGCCCCGGCATTCGTGTCGGGGCCTGTTCTATTGCGGGCTACGCAAAACAACTGTGGGAGCGGGCTTGCTCGCGAATGCGGTGTGCCAGTCAACATTGATGCCGACTGACACACCGCATTCGCGAGCAAGCCCGCTCCCACATTGGTTTGTGGTGGATTTAATTCCCACGCTTGCTGGTGATTCGAACCAACCGGTTGCCTTCAAAGCGCAGGTACTGGTACATCCCGCTGTTGGGCCCGTAGGTCCATTCCTCGACTTGAAATTCTTCCCGTCGATTGGCGCTGCGCTTGTAGCCCAGCAAGTCGCGGGCAACGGGCTCTCCGCATTTTTGCAGCACTTCGCTGGACCTGTCCCCGACGCTGATCAATTGACTGCCACAACGCAAGGTCTCGGCCGCCGCTGCCTGGCCGGCAACCAGCAACAGAGCCAGGCTCAGAAGCCAATGTGCGCCCATCATTCGGCATCCAGATGCATGGGCGTGATAACACGGCCATCGCTTTCTGCCTCGCCGAGGCTGGCGTCGATGAAGTACACGCGGTCATCGGCCAATTGCCCCTTGTCCACCAGATAATCCTTGATGCTGCTGGCCCGTTCTTGCCCCAGTTGACGCAACAGCACCTCGCTGGAACTCCAGAACGCGATCACGCCTTCCCGCATTTTTTTGCTGCGTTCTTCCTTGCCCAGATCCTTCCATTCGGCGGGCGGCTGGGTCTTGAGGCGTGTGCGGTAGATCCCTTCAAGCAGCGGGCCTTTCTCGTTGTTCGGTACGTCCAGCAACGAGGCTTGGGCCGGTACTTTGTCACCGCGACGCTGGAGCATTTTGTAGTAGTTGTACTGGTATTCCCGCTCCAGGCGTTGCTCGGCAATCAGCGGGCCATCGCTGCTCTTGGCGGCGGTGCCTTCGATTTCCAGGCGCAGGGCCGGACGCTCCTTGAGCGCTTGGGACAGTTTGACCAGCGCCGCTTCGGCATCTTTGCTCAGGTCACTTGAGCCCGGTGCGAACGCCACGCTGCCCAAGTCTTCCGAACCACCGCCGCTGACCAGGCCGCCAATCATTTTGAATGGCGCTGCGGCCGCTTTCACGATCAGGTTGCGCAGGGTCTGCCAGATAATAGGCATGACACTGAACTGAGGGTTGTTCAGGTCGCCGCTCACCGGCAGTTCGATGGAAATCTTGCCGTCGACATCCTTGAGCAAGGCTATCGCCAGCTTCAGTGGCAGGCTCACGGCATCTGGACTGTCGACCTTTTCACCCAGTTGCAACTGCTCGACCACCACTTTGTTTTCGGCCAGGAGCTGGCCGTTGGTGATCTTGTAATGCAGGTCGAGATTGAGCCGGCCCTTGCGGATACGGTAACCGGCGAACTTGCCGGAGTAGGGCGTCAAAGTGGTCAGTTCCACCCGTTTGAAACTGGTGGCGATGTCCAGGCTGGCCATCGGGTCGAACGGATTGACCGAGCCCTTGATGGTCACCGGTGCATAGCGGTCGACCTTGCCTTTGATGTCGACGCTGGCCGGTTTTGCCTGTCGGCTGTCGATGGTGCCAATCTTCCCGTTGAGCTGTTGAATGGCTGTAGCGAAGTTCGGGGTCAGGCTGAAGTCGGCGAAGTTTGCCGAACCGTCATTGATGGCAATGCCGCCAATGTGGATGCCCAGCGGTTTTTCTTTTCCGGCTGCTGGCTTGGCTGCGGCGGTAGTGGCGCCGGAATCGGCCGGTTGCGGGATCAACAGGTCATCGACGTTGGTGGTGCGATCATCGTTGATCATGAAGCGTGCATAAGGCTGGAACAGGTTGACCTTGTCGATCGACAGGCTGTCGCCATGTTGATAATTCAGGCCTTCGAGCACCAACTGTTGCCACTTGAGGAAGTCGCGGGTTTTCAGAGTGTCGAGGGTATGCAGTTGATCGACCTGGGCTTTGCCTGTGACGCTGAACGCCAGCGGTTCGGTGCTTTTCAGGTCGACCGCCAGATCACTGCCCAGCATGCCGCTGCGCAGTTCGAGACGAATGAACGGGTTGATGTAGGACTGGGCGACGCGCAGGTCGATGTCCTTCGTCTGCACGTTCAGTTTGGCGCTGATCGGGGCCAGATTGACCACGCCGTCCGCTGTGATCTTGCCTTGCTTGCCCACGCCGGTGTCGAGCTTGAGGTTGAAAGGTGAGCCATTGAGGCTGTCGAAATTTTGCAGGTCCAGGTTCAGCGGACCCACCTCCAGCGCGACCTCCGGTTGTGCCTTGCGGTCGGCCAGATGTACCTGATAGTCACGTAGCTGCACGTCTTTGAGCAGCACCTGCCAAGGCTTGCTCGGCGCGGTCGGTTCAGGCTTCGGCGAATCGGCCGCTGCCGGCGTGCTGGCTGGCTCGGCATTGGCTTTGTTGGCCGCTTTGGATGGCTGACTGGCGAACAGTTTTTGCCAGTCGAGTTGCCCGTCGGCTTCGAGGGAGGCCCAGGTTTCCAGTTTTTTGCTGCGGATCTTGCCGACCACCACTTGCTGTTTGGCCAGGTCTACGGTGGTTTCGCTGATGTCCAGTCGCTCGAGCTTTGCCAGCGGTCGACCGTCCGGCGTCTTGATAGCGAAAGGCGCGACACTGACTGCAACGTTACTTAGCAGCAGTTCGGTTTCCTTGGCCAGGTTGAGTTTGTAGTCGGTGCTGAGGCTGATCACGCCCTCTTCGAGTGCGAGTGGCACAGCATCACGCACATAGGGCCAGAAGGATTTCATCTTGCCGTCGGTGATTTTCAGCTTACCTTCGGAGGCGATCGGGATCAGGCTGAAATTACCGGTCCAGTCGATCTGTCCACCTGCCGGGCCGACGGCGACCAACGTCATGTCGGCGCTGTCTTCAGGCAGGGTGCTGAGGTTTTTCAGTTCGAAATCGAGTTTGTCATAGAGGAACTCGATGGGTTCGCTGGGCCGTGCATCCTCGAAATGCAAGGAGCCGCCGGCCAGTTTGATCCGCTCCACGCGCAGCGGGAATGGTTTGGCGTCCGGATCGACCGGGGTCGGTTCGCTGGCGGGGATTTTGAACAGGCCGAGCAGGTTGAGTTTGCCGTCCTTGCCGAAAAGGATTTCAGTCTTGGGTTTGTCCAGTTCGATATCGGACAGGTGCAATGCCTTGGTCCAAAGACTGTCGATCTGCAGGTTGGCGTACAGACGTTCGAAGCCCACCTGTTCCTTGCCCGGCTCGCCGATGACCAGGCCCCAAAGGGTGACTTCAAGGCTGAAGGGGTTGAGTTCGATCCGCTGAATCGTCGCAGGTGTCGTGGCGTAGTTGGCCAATTGTTGGTTGGCGATTCGCAACGCGATGCCCGGCAAAATCAGAAACCCCAGCAGGCTATAAAGAGCCAGGGCAGTCAACAAGGCGCCGATAGCGCGAATCAATCCTTTGGGCATGTGCGGCTTCATCTGTCGGAATCTGAGTGCCTTGGAGTATGGCATGCGTTTGCGGTTCCGAAGCAACCAGGCTTTATAGGATTTATCTGATTATCGGTGCGAATTTTCAGAGCTGCAGAATCAGCGTTTTCAGTGGCGGCTGCTGATCCATCGATGGGAAATCGCTGCCCGGTGTCAGCGCTGTCCACTCGCGCACCGGGCGCCCGGCCTTCTCTGCGCAGCGCAAAACCTGCTCGCGCCAATCGTCCATGCTGACCTTCGCCAGGTTGTTGCAGCAGATCAGTACGCCATCGTCGGCGGTGGTCAGCAGTGCCGGTTTGAGCAGGCTTTGGTAGTCGCGCAACAGGTCGACCGTGCCGAACGCACTCTTGGCCCAGGCCGGAGGATCAAGCAGCACCAAGTCGTACTGACGCGGGTCCAGACGTTGATAGCTCGGCAGTTTCTGGCCGCGACGCTGGCTGATCGGCAGACCGGCCAATTGACGAATCGCGGGAAAGTAATCTGACTGGATGAATTCCATCGTCGGCAATTGCGGGTTGAGCAAGCCGTTCTCACGACCGACCGCCAGATTGCCTTCGGCAAAGTCCAGGTTACACACCTCGCTCGCACCACCCGCCGCGGCGCTGAGGCCGACGCCACAGGTGTAGGCAAACAGGTTCAGCACACTTTTGTTTTTGCTGTGCGCCTTGACCCAGCCGCGAGCGTTGCGCAAATCGAGAAACAGCAACGGGTCCTGGCCAGCGTGGCGCCCGCGGACCCGGTAGTTCAGTCCCCATTCGTGGCCGATCAAATCTTGCAGGGCGGCTTCGTCGGCGCGGTAGACGGTGTCTTCGCGGTCGATGCGCGAGTTACCACGGGAACGGTCGTTGTAGACCAGCAGGGTGTCGAGGCCCAACTGCTGATTGACGATCTCGTGCAACTGCAGCAGAGCGTCACGCTCCAGCGCCTGATGAAAACTTTGCACCAACAGTTGCGGACCGTAGCGGTCGATGGTCAGGCCGCCGGCGCCTTCCTGGCTGCCATGGAACAGGCGATAGCAATCGGTGCCTTGCTGATGCAGCTCGGCAAGCAGGTCCTGACGATGATCGAGGGCGGCGCGCAGCGCCTGATTCAAGGAAGACATGCTGGGCGCCTTGCAGGAGGGAATTGGGGCGCGGGAGTTTAACAGCTTGGACGATGAAGAACCTGTACCTGTACCTGTAGGAGCGAGGCTTGCCCGCGAAGACGGCGGGACAGTCAACATCAATGTCGCCTGACACACCGCTTTCGCGGGCAAGCCTCGCTCCTACAGGGATGTGATGGCCAATTCACAACATGGGCTCATTGGTTCAGGCGTTGATCGATCAGCCCTTGCACCACGCTCGGGTCGGCGAGGGTCGAGGTGTCACCCAGGCTGTCCAGTTCGTTGCAGGCGATCTTGCGCAGAATTCGCCGCATGATCTTGCCCGAGCGGGTTTTCGGCAGGGCCGGGGCCCACTGGATCAAGTCCGGTTTGGCGAAGCTGCCGATTTCCTTGCTGACATGCGCCAGTAATTGTTTCTTCAATTCGTCATTGGGTTCGGTGCCATTCATGGGCGTGACAAAGGCATAGATGCCCTGGCCTTTGACGTCGTGGGGGTAACCGACCACGGCGGCCTCGGCGATGCTGTCGTGCAGCACCAGCGCGCTTTCCACTTCGGCCGTGCCGATGCGATGCCCGGAGACGTTGATCACGTCGTCGATGCGGCCGGTGATCCAGTAATCGCCGTCTTCGTCGCGACGTGCGCCATCGCCGGTGAAGTAGTAGCCGGGGTAGGGCTTGAAGTAGGTTTCGACCATTCGTTTCGGGTCGCCGTAGACGCTGCGGATCTGCGCCGGCCAGCTGGACTTGATGGCCAGTATGCCGCTGCCGGCGCCTTTGATTTCCTTGCCGTGTTCGTCGAGCAATACCGGTTGCACGCCGAACATCGGTTGCGTGGCGCAACCGGGTTTGACCCGTTGGGTGCTGACCAGCGGGCTGAGCATGATGCCGCCGGTTTCGGTCTGCCACCAGGTATCGACAATCGGGCAGCGCTGCTCGCCGACTGTATTGAAATACCACTCCCAGGCTTCCGGATTGATCGGCTCGCCGACGGTGCCGAGCAATCGCAGGCTCTCGCGGGACGTTTCCTTCAACGGCTCGGGACCTTCACGCATCAGTGCACGCAGGGCAGTCGGGGCGGTGTAGAAGATGTTCACATGGTGCTTGTCGATCACCTGCCAGAAGCGCGAGGTGCTGGGGTAGCTCGGCACGCCTTCGAAGATCAGCGTGGTCGCTCCGTTGGCCAGCGGCCCGTAGACGATGTAGCTATGGCCGGTGACCCAGCCGACATCGGCGGTACACCAAAAGATTTCACCGTCGCGATAGTCGAACACGTACTTGAAGGTCATGGCGGCTTGCAGCAAGTAGCCGCCAGTGGTGTGCATTACGCCTTTGGGTTTGCCGGTGCTGCCGGAGGTATAGAGGATGAACAGCGGGTCTTCGGCGTCCATCGGCTCTGGCGGGCAGTCGTCGCTGACGTCGCGCAAAGCCTGGTGGTACCAGATGTCCCGATCCTCGACCCAGTTAACCTGGCCTTGGGTGCGTTCGACCACGATCACGGTGTTCACGTCGGGGCAGCTTTGCAGCGCCGTGTCGACGTTCTGTTTGAGCGGCACGAATTTACCGCCGCGCACGCCTTCGTCGGCAGTGATCACGGTGCGGCAATCGGCGTCGAGAATCCGGTCACGCAACGAGTCCGGAGAGAAGCCGCCGAACACCACCGAATGAATCGCACCGATTCGAGCGCAGGCGAGCATGGCGTAGGCGGCTTCGGGGATCATCGGCATATAGATGCACACGCGCTCGCCTTTCTTCACGCCACGGCTTTTGAGCACGTTGGCCAGTCGGCAGACGTTGTGATGGAGTTTTTTGTAGGTGATCTGCGCGGATTCGGCGGGATCATCGCCTTCCCAGATGATCGCGATTTGATCGCCGCGTTTTTCCAGGTGACGGTCG
Source organism: Pseudomonas sp. NPDC086112 (assembly GCF_044746425.1). NCBI lineage: Bacteria > Pseudomonadati > Pseudomonadota > Gammaproteobacteria > Pseudomonadales > Pseudomonadaceae > Pseudomonas > Pseudomonas sp. NPDC086112. Next base: position 155,969 of record NZ_JBIVCD010000006.1, read on the forward strand.
ATGCAGTTGTAACTGACGTTTAACTGTCCACCCGCGAACCAGCTCGCTTCACCGGTTTTCAGGTCGTAACGCTGGACGGTTTGCCACGGCGCGCTCCAGTCGAGAAAGCGTGTGGCCTGTTCGGCCCAGAAGGAGCTGGGGTGCTCGATGGATTGGCGGTACAGGCGTTGGTAGTCGTCTTGACTTAACTGTGCAGCCCGGCGGACGGCATCGGCTTTGGGGAACGTGCTGATATCGAACATGACGGTTCCTTATTCTTGTTGCAACAAGTAATAAAGATGCGCCGAGTGGGGAAAGGGTTCAATACTGAGAACAAACACCAACCTGTAGGAGCAGAGCTTGCTCGCGAAGCAGGCGCCTCGGTGTATCAAATACACCGAGTCATCGTTCTTCGCGAGCAAGCTTCGCTCCTACGGGACTGGCGTCAAATCACCCGCGGTGACGACCGCGGAAGTAGTTGATCAAGCCTTGGGTGGAGGCATCGTCGGCCGGGGTTTCTTCGCTGCCGACCAGGCGGTTGTAGACGCCTTTGCCCAGCTCCTTGCCCAGTTCCACGCCCCACTGGTCGAAGGCGTTGATGCCCCAGACCACGCTTTGCACGAAGACTTTGTGTTCGTACATCGCCACCAGTGCGCCGAGACGACGCGGGCTGATACGTTCGACCACCAGGGTGTTGCTCGGACGGTTGCCCGGGATCACCTTGTGCGGCGCGACTTTTTGTACTTCCTCTTCGCTCAAGCCCTTGTCGCGCAGTTCGGCTTCGGCCTCGCCCAGGGTCTTGCCCAGCATCAGCGCCTGGCTTTGCGACAGGCAGTTGGCGTACAGCCACTGGTGGTGGTCGGACACCGGATTGAAGCTGACGATCGGCACGATAAAGTCGGCCGGAATCAGTTGAGTGCCCTGGTGCAGCAACTGGTGATAAGCGTGCTGACCGTTGCAGCCGACGCCGCCCCAGATCACCGGGCCGGTATCGGTGGACACTGGCGTGCCGTCCTGGCGTACGCTCTTGCCGTTGGATTCCATATCCAGCTGTTGCAAGTGTTTGGTGATGTTGCGCAGGTAGTGGTCGTACGGCAGGATCGCGTGGCTTTGCGCGCCCCAGAAGTTGCCGTACCAGACGCCGAGCAACGCCAGCAATACCGGCATGTTCTGTTCGAATGGCGCGCTCTGGAAATGCTGGTCCATGGTGTAGGCACCGGACAGCAGCTCTTTGAAGTTCGACATGCCGATGGCCAATGCAATCGGCAAACCGATAGCCGACCACAGCGAGTAACGCCCGCCAACCCAATCCCACATCGGGAAGATGTTTTCTTCGCGAATACCGAACGCTACCGCTGCCGCGTTGTTGCTGGAAACGGCGATGAAGTGACGGTACAGCTCGGCTTCCGAACCGCCCTGAGCCAGGTACCAGGCGCGTGCGGCCTGGGCGTTTTTCAGGGTTTCGAGGGTGTTGAAGGATTTCGACGAGACGATGAACAACGTGGTCTCGGCGCGCAGCTTCATGGTCAGTTCGTGGAATTCACTGCCATCGATGTTCGCCAGGTAATGGCAGCGCACGCCTTTCTGGGCGTAGGACAGCAGCGCTTCGGACACCAGTTCAGGGCCGAGGAACGAGCCACCGATGCCGATATTCACCACGTCAGTGATCGGCTTCTCGGTGTAACCGCGCCACAAACCATCGTGGATGCGGCCCACGAGGTCGGTGATCTGGTTCAGCACTTTATGCACGTCGGGCATCACGTTGACGCCGTTGACCGACAGCTTGTCGCCCACCGGGCGGCGCAGTGCGGTGTGCAGGGCGGGGCGGCCTTCGGAAGAGTTGACGATTTCGCCATCGAACAGCGCTTTGATCGCGCCTTTGAGGTCGACTTCGTTGGCCAGGCCCACCAGCAGATTGCGGGTCTCGGCGTTGATCAGGTTTTTCGAGTAGTCGAGAAACAGGCCGCAGCTGCTAAGGGTGAATTGAGTAAAGCGCTGCGGATCGGCATTAAAGGCTTCGCGCATGCTGAAATCTTGCATGGCTTGGCGGTGGTCATTCAGCGCTTGCCAGGCGGGCAGAGCGGTAACGTCGTGAGGAGTGCGGTAATACGCCATCGCTGCGGTTTTCCTTTTTACTTGAACGGCCTTTTGAACACTAAAAATCCCGGAGCGCTGTGGGTGGGCGTCCGGTCAACTGCGTCGACACGATTTCATGGCGCAGGGCGAATACAGTAAACCTCGCGCTGCAATCTGTCTTGACTTTGTCTGACCTGCTCCCGGTACTTTTTTAACATTTAAACAGGGAGCGGTCCGACAAACGGAAGGCTGACAGGGGCGTCGGCTCGATCAGGCGACCTGAACCGGAATGGCATTGCTGGTGTGGCTCAACTCGTTACCCGGCGCCATGTAGAGCATGCGCGGCTTGAAGTTGAGCAGCTCGGCTTCGTTGTAGTGGGCGTAAGCGCAGATGATCACGCGGTCGCCGACCTTGGCCTTGTGCGCCGCGGCACCGTTGACCGAAATCATGCGCGAACCTTCTTCGCCACGAATCGCGTAGGTGGTAAAGCGTTCGCCGTTGTCGACGTTGTAGATCTGGATCTGTTCGTACTCACGGATGCCGGACAGGTCCAGCCATTCACCGTCGATGGCGCAAGAGCCTTCGTAATCGAGTACAGCGTGGGTAACTTCGGCGCGATGCAGCTTGGCCTTGAGCATGATGGCGTGCATGAGTGTTTCCCCGGGTCGGAATCGAACGGCGGGCAGTTTGCCCGAAGGCTTTGGAGGCAGCAATACAGTCTGGAATGACGAAGATCTAATGTGGGAGCGGGCTTGCTCGCGAAAGCGGTCTGACAGTCAACGATAATGTTGAATGTGATGGCCTCTTCGCGAGCAAGCCCGCTCCCACATTGGTTTTGCGGTGCTCAGGCTGGCGCGTCGAGGTTCAAATGCAGGTTGTCGATCAACCGCGTCGTGCCCAGGAACGCCGCCACCAGAATCACCAGATCCCGATCTTCCGCCGTCGCCGGACGCAAGGTCAGAGCATGACGAATTTCCAGATAGTCCACTCGCAGACCGGCGGCTTCGAGTTGCTTGATCTGCTCGTTGATCAACGTCGGGTAATCGCGCTCGCCCTGTTTAATTGCATCGGCAATATGGGTCAGGGTGCGATAGACCACCGGCGCGATGGCCCGCTGTTCTTCGTTGAGGAAACCATTGCGCGACGACAGCGCCAGACCGTCGGCCGCACGTACGGTAGGCTCACCGATAATCTGGATCGGCATGTTCAAGTCATGCACCAGGGCGCGAATCACCGCCAGTTGCTGGAAGTCTTTCTGGCCGAAGATCGCCAAGTCCGGCTGGACCATGTTGAATAGCTTGCTGACTACGGTCGCCACCCCTTCGAAATGCCCCGGACGGCTGGCGCCGCACAGGCCTTCGGACAGTTGCGGAACACTGACGCGGGTCTGACCGGCCATGCCATCGGGGTACATTTCTTCGACGGTGGGTGCGAACAGCAGATGGCAACCGGCCTGAAGCAGTTTCTCCTGATCGGCGGCCAGAGTTCGCGGGTACTTGTCGAGGTCTTCGCCGGCGCCGAACTGCAGCGGGTTGACGAAAATGCTCGCGACCACGAAATCCACCCGTTGGGTGGCTTTGGTAATGAGCGCGATATGCCCGCTGTGCAGGTTGCCCATGGTCGGCACGAAGCCGATACGTTTGCCTTCGCTACGGGCGCGGGCCACGGCGGCCCGCAGTTCGCGTACGGTTTTTACGGTGTTCATGCAGAGAATCCGTGTTCGATGCCAGGGAAAGTCGCCGCTTTGACTTCAGTGACGTAAGCGCTCAAGGCTGCCTGGACGCTGGTTTGGCCAGTCATGAAATTCTTCACGAATTTCGGCACGCGGCCGGTAATGGACAAGCCCAGCATGTCGTGCAGGACCAGCACCTGGCCGTCGGTGCCACTGCCGGCGCCGATGCCGATCACCGGGATCTTCACCGCCTGGGAGATTTCTTCGGCCAGTTCGCTGGGCACGCATTCGAGCAGCAGCATGGCCGCACCCGCCTGTTCCAGGGAAATCGCGTCGGCACGCATTTGCCGCGCCTGGTTCTCGTTGCGGCCCTGGACTTTATAGCCACCCAGGATGTTGACCGATTGCGGCGTCAGCCCCATGTGTGCGCACACCGGGATGCCACGTTCGGCCAGCAGACGGATCGAGTCCGCGAGCCACAATGCTCCTTCAACCTTGACCATGTGTGCACCGGCCTGCATCAACAGGGCGCTGTTGGTCATGGTTTGTTCGAGGGTGGCGTAGGCCATGAAGGGCAGGTCGGCGAGGATCAGGGCATCAGTGTTGCCGCGTTTGACGGCTGCCACGTGGTAGGCCATTTCGGCGGTGGTCACCGGCAGGGTACTGTCGTGACCCTGCAAAACCATGCCGAGTGAGTCGCCCACCAGCAGCACTTCAACTCCAGCCTCGTTGCAGGCGTGGGCGAAGGTCGCGTCATAGCAGGTCAGCATGGTGATCTTTTCACCTTTCTGCTTGAGGCTCTGGAGCGTGGTCAGGGTGATGGCTGGCATGAAAAAAATCCTCATTACAGGCGCTATGGAAACTACTGCGAGTAACGCGCGTGATTCGTCATTTATACAGGCGCACCTTCTTTCGTGGTGCTTGTAAGGCCTGGATTGCGCCCTTTGGCGCCGCGTTGGCGGCAGCGGGACGCCTATAGTCGTGAGGAGAACCCGGGAAGTCAATTGCGTGTGTTACCGCATTGTTACGCATGGGGTGTTACCGGCGTTACTGATGCGATTCAGCAGGTCGGCAGGGATGATTTGCAGATTGTTTGTCCGACAAAAAACCAATGTGGGAGCGGGCTTGCTCGCGAATGCGGCGTGTCAGACGACCTAAATGCCAACTGATACACCGCTTTCGCGAGCAAGCCCGCTCCCACAAGGGGGATTTTTGTCAATTAGGGGGGAGGCGTTCCAACCCGACGAACGGGCAGGCAGCGAGTAATTCTGCGAGGGTGCGGCCATCGGCCAGGCGCAGATCAGCCGGTGCCAGCTCGGCCAGCGGATAGAGCACAAAGGCCCGTTCCTGCAGGTGATAGTGGGGAACTTTGAGACGAGGTTCGTCGATCCATCGATCGCCGAACAGCACGATGTCCAGATCCAGCGTGCGTGGGCCCCAGCGTTCAAGGCGTTCACGGCCTTGGCCGTTCTCGATAGCTTGCAGCGCATCCAGCAGGTCCAGCGGCGCGAGGCTGCTGTCGAGCGCGGCGACCGCGTTGGTGTAACGCGGTTGGCCGGGCAGCAGCGAGTCGCTTTGATAAAACCCGGAAACCCCGATCAGTTCGGTTTGCGGCAATTGCGCCAGCGCTGCGACAGCGCTGCGCAACTGTTCGGCGGGGTCAGCCAGATTGCTGCCCATGCCGATGTAGATACGTTCCATGGCTTACTCGCCTGTAGCGCTCGGTGCGCCGGCCGCGCGCTTGCGCTTGGCACCGCCGCTACGGCGACGTTTGCGCGGAGCACCGGTACCGTCGTCCTTGCCGCTGAGGTCGCGGATCATGTCCCGGCGTTCGCTGTCGTTGGCGTCCTGATAGTCGGTCCACCATTCGCCCAGGCCATCGGTCTGCTCACCGGCGCTTTCACGCAGCAGCAGGAAGTCGTAACCGGCACGGAACCGCGGATTGTCCAGTAACAGGTCGGCGCGTTTGCCGCTACGCCGTGGCAAGCGCTCCTGCATGTCCCAGATCTCGCGGATCGGCATGGTGAAGCGTTTCGGAATGGCGATGCGCTGGCACTGCTCGGCGATCAATTCGTGAGCGGCTTCCTGCATCGCCGGAATCGGCGGCATGCCGCGTTCTTGTAGGCGCAACACACGGGCCGGCAGGGCAGGCCAGAGCAGGGCGGCAAACAGGAACGCCGGGGTGACCGGTTTGTTCTGCTTGATTCGCAGGTCCGTGTTGATCAGCGCTTCACTTATCAGCGTGTGGGTGTAGGTCGGGCTGTACTCCAACGCTGCCGCACTCGCCGGGAACAGCGGATCGAACAACTGCAGGTCGACCAGCATTTCGAAGGTGTCCGCGGCATAGCCGGAGAGGAACAACTTGAGCACTTCTTCGAACAGACGAGCCGACGGGATCTCACGCAACAACGGCGCCAGTTCGCGAATGGGCGTGGCGCTGTGTTTTTCGATGCCGAAATTCAGCTTGGCGGCGAAACGCACGGCCCGCAGCATCCGCACCGGGTCTTCCTGGTAGCGTTGCTTCGGATCGCCGATCAGGCGGATCAGGTGATTGCGGATGTCGTGTACGCCGTTGGCGTAGTCGAGAATGCGCTCGCTAACCGGATCGTAATACAAGGCGTTGATGGTGAAGTCGCGGCGTTGCGCGTCTTCTTCCAGAGTGCCATAGACGTTGTCGCGCAGAATGCGCCCGCTTTCGTTACGAGACGACTGGTTGCTGTCTTCGTCTTCGTCGTTTTGCGGGTGATTGGCGCGGAAGGTCGCGACTTCAATGATTTCGCGGCCAAAGTGGATATGCACCAGTTTGAAACGCCGACCGATAATCCGCGCGTTGCGGAATTCGGCGCGTACCTGTTCAGGCGTGGCGCTGGTGGCGACGTCGAAATCTTTCGGCGTGATGCCGAGCAGCATGTCACGCACACAGCCGCCGACCAGGTAAGCCTGGTAACCGGCGCTCTGCAGGCGTTCGACGATATTCACCGCGTAACGGCTGAATTGTGCCTTTTGCAGCGAATGTTGGCCGCTGTTGAGCACTTCAGGCGTACTGCGAATGTGTTGCGTATGACGCTTGGGAGAACGGAATGACTGGAACAACTTCTTCAGCATGGGATGCACTGTTTGAAGGAATGTTCGGCCATAACGAAGAATGACCGCATGATGGGCGGGGATTCTAGCATTTAGTCGGGGGATGGTGTAGGAAGCTGCGCAAGCGCTTGACGGGGGATGTCTTGAAGGGGCGGTTTTTTGTAGCAGCTGCCGAGCAGCGCGAGGCGGCGTTCGGCGGCGAAGCCGTCGTAAGACCAGAGATTGCGGCGTGTCAGTAGGAACCGGTTGCCCGTATTTGCGACTGCTGCGCAGTCGAACGCAGCCTCGCAGGCTCGACAGCTGCTACAAGCCGAAGGCAGTGCCAGCGCCAAACGCCAGAAACCACAAGGGGAGCCGAAGCTCCCCAAGAAGTAGTTGCATGCTCTATTTTTATTATTGGTTTCGGGCTTCTTGTTTTTGTTGAGCGCCCTCGCCATGAAGTTTTCCTTCATGACCCTCCCAATCGGGAGCCAAGAGCAAACGGATTGCTTTGGTCGCTGTGTTGCTGTGATCGTTCGATCCAACCAGTTCAGGCACTGTCTTGAGACAGTTTTTTATTATTCTCGGCCTGGTCGTGGGGCAAGCCCCAAATGCAACGCCTCTCCAAAAGAATCAGTTAGCTACGCCTCTCGCCGTCTTGTTTTTATTGTGCGTGAGTCGATTCGTCTTATTTTTATTGTCTTGTACATTGCTTGTTATTGTTCTTGTACCAAACATATAGCAGGGTGCGTGCCAACTTTTGCGAGGCCCAGTAAAACAAGGGGTTAGGCGGGCTGAAGGTGTTTTTCGAGGCCCAAAAAAACCGGGGCTTCGTTACCGTAAGCCCCGGCTTCTGTTACGCGAAAAAGCTGAGGTAACAGTTTTTTCACAATGTCATGTGTTACCCGCACATCCGACAGGTGCGGTTCAGCTCTCGCTGGCTACCCCGGTCTTGCGCCGCGGAATGCCCAGGCGCTGACGGCGCTCCCACAGGCATTTGCGACTGACCCCGAGTTTGCGGGCCAGTTCGGTTTCGGTCATGTGGTCCTGATGCTCGAGAACGAAATGCTGGAAGTAGTCTTCCAGGGACAAATCTTCGGTCGGTTCGTGGCTGGTGTTACCGGCGCCGTTGCCCTGCTGCGGCGCCAGGCCGATGAAGTCGTCGTCATCCAGATCGCTCAGTTCGATGTCGATGCCCAGCAGCTCGGCGGAAATCTCCGGGCTTTCGCACAGAATCACCGCGCGTTCGACCGCATTTTCCAGCTCGCGAACGTTACCCGGCCAGGAATAATGCCGAATGGCCTGTTCGGCATCCAGGGCGAACTTCAGATCGGTACGGCCGACCCGTGCGCTCTGCCGCGCGAGGAATGCAGTGGCAATTTCATTGACGTCCGCGCCGCGCTCACGCAAGGCCGGCAGTTTCAGGGCGATTACGTGAAGGCGGTAATACAAGTCTTCACGGAACTGACCAATCTTCGCCAGGCTCTTGAGATCCCGGTGCGTCGCGGCAATCAGGCGTACATCGACCTTCTGCGACTGCACCGAGCCAACCCGGCGGATTTCTCCTTCCTGCAACACACGCAGCAGGCGGGCCTGGGCTTCCAGTGGCAGTTCGCCGATTTCATCGAGGAACAAGGTGCCGCCGTCCGCCGCTTCCACCAACCCGGCACGCCCGGCACTGGCGCCGGTAAAGGCGCCTTTTTCGTGGCCGAACAGTTCGGACTCGATCAGGCTTTCTGGAATGGCCGCACAGTTCACCGAAATCATCGGCGCCTTGGCGCGTTTAGACAGGTTGTGCAGGGCGCGTGCGACCAGTTCTTTACCGGTACCGGACTCGCCCTGGATCAGGACATTGGAATCGGTCGGTGCGACTTTGCGGATCTTGCTGTACAGGTCCTGCATCGGCGGGCAGGAGCCGATAATGCCGATTTCGCCGTTGCTGTTGTCGACACCATTTTTCGCGGCACCATTGCTCGTCTTGCCGATGACCGGTTCACCGCTGGCTTGCGCCGATTGCCGGTCACGCAGGATTCGTGCGACGGCCTGGAGCATTTCGTCGTGATCGAAAGGCTTGGCGATGTAATCCACCGCACCCATCTTCATGGAGTCGACAGCCGAACGCAGGCTGGCGTAACTGGTCATGATCAGCACCGGAGTGCCCTGGCCAAGTTTGATCAACTCGGTGCCGGGGGCGCCCGGCAGGCGCAGGTCGCTGACGATCAGGTCAAATGTGGGGATGCTGAAACGCTCTTGTGCTTCCTGCACGGATCCGGCTTCGCTGACCTGGTACTGGTTACGTTCCAGCAGACGGCGCAAGGCGGAGCGGATAATTGTTTCGTCTTCGACGATCAAAATGTGCGGCATTGATTCGATACTCTCGACGGTCTCAGTTCACAGCGGACGTCGCTTCGACATGACGCGGCAAAGTTACCCGGATACGGGTGCCGCGTTGGCTTTGAACATCGCTGGAATTCAAAG
>NZ_JBIVCD010000006.1:165247-184321 GCF_044746425.1 Pseudomonas sp. NPDC086112
AAAAATACACAGACCACCTCGATACAAAATAACACGAAAAATATAACCCTAAACGACTCACTAGATATCTATGAACATCAGCCGGGCTGTCGATGGTGATTTGTCCATAATGCTCTTCAACGATGGAATAGACCAGTGCAAGGCCAGACCGGTGCCTTCGCCAGGGTCCTTGGTGGTGAAGAAAGGTTCGAACAGTCGGTCCATGATGCTCGAGGGAATACCACTGCCTTCGTCTTCGACGATCAGATCGACCGTGTGTTCGCCGGCTTCGCTTTTGACTCGCACCGCACTGCCCGGAGGCGAGGCGTCGCGGGCATTTGAGAGCAGGTTGATCAATACCTGGGCGAGCCGCTGCGGGTCGCCTTCGACCCAATGGTCGGGATCGCACAGGTTGTAGAACTGTACTTCGAAATTGCGCCGGTTCAAGGCCAGCAGGCCGATGGCATCCTGGGCCACTTCCGCCAGACAGACGGGCTCGTCACTGTGCTGATAACTGCCGGCGTGGGCGAAGCTCATCAGCGACTGAACGATGCGTGACACGCGTTTGGTCTGCTCGAGGATCTGCCCGCTGATTTCCGTGAGTTCGGTGTCGTCCTCACGCTCTTCGCGCAAGTTCTGCGCGAGACAGGCAATGCCGGTGATCGGGTTGCCGATTTCATGGGCCACGCCGGCCGCCAGTCGACCGATGCTGGCCAGACGCTCGGAGTGCACCAGTTTGTCTTCGAGCATCTGGGTTTCGGTCAAATCTTCCACCAGCAGCACCAGGCCACTGTTACCCGGCGCCAGCGGTTCATCAATCGCCGCTTTGTGCAGGTTCAGCCAGCGCGTCTGACCGTCGAGGGCCAGGTGCTGTTTGTGCAAATGCTCGTCCGGCAGATTGATGAAGCCTTGCAGCAGTTCTCTCCACGGATCGCCAATGGTGCTAAGGCGCGAACCGACCACACGCTGCGCGGCAATCCCGGTCAGCTCCTCCATGGCTTTGTTCCACATGAGGATTTCCTGATCCTTGGCCAGCGAGCACACGCCCATCGGCAATTCCTGCAAGGTCTGGCGGTGGTAGCGGCGCAGGGCATCGAGTTCGGCGGCAAGACCGGTGAGGCGCGAGTGGTAGTCCTCAAGACGGCTTTCGATGAAGTGGATGTCTTCGGTGACGTAGTTTTCGCCGCCAGCCTTGTAGGGCAGGAAGGTTTCGACCATGTCCTGCGCCACGCTTGGCCCCATCAGGCCCGAGAGGTTGGCTTCGATACGGTCACGCAAACGGCGCAAGGCGTATGGACGGCGCTCATCGAACGGCAGATAAAGGTCACGCAGCGCCTGCTCGACTTCTTTCTGCGCTGCCTTGGCGCCCAATGGTTTTGCAAGCTGCGTGGCAAACTCCTGAGGCGAGGCCGCGTGCAGTTCGCGGCGTTGCGGGCGACGAACGTTGTCCACCGCGCAGGCTTCGGCGGCGCTGGCCTCTTCGGGGCTGGCGTTGGTGAACAACGAGATCAGCGTGAACATCAGCACGTTGGCAGCCAGCGAGGCGATTGCCGCCATGTGCCAACTGGTGTCGTCCAGCACGTAAATCATGTTAAGCAGTGGAATGTAGAAACCCTGCAGATTGCCGACCAGCGGCAGCAGCATGGTCACCAGCCATACCAGAATCCCCGCCAACAGGCCTGCGATGAAGCCGCGGCGGTTGGCGGTCGGCCAGTACAGCACCGACAACACCCCCGGCAGGAACTGCAACGTGGCGACGAAGGCGACGATGCCGAGGTTGGCCAGGTCCTGCTCGGCCCCCAGCATCAGGTAAAAACCGTAACCGGCCATGATGATCGCGACGATCAGCGCCCGGCGGGTCCATTTCAGCCAACGGTAGATATTGCCTTCGGCCGGCGGCTGATAGAGCGGCAGCACCAGATGGTTCAGCGCCATCCCGGAGAGCGCCAGCGTGGTGACGATGATCAAACCGCTGGCCGCTGACAATCCGCCGACATAGGCCAATAGCGCCAGGGCTTTGTTGTTGGCGGCGATGCCGATGCCCAGGGTGAAGTATTCCGGATTGGTCGTGGCGCCGAGTTTCAGGCCGGCCCAGAGAATCAGCGGCACCGCGAGGCTCATCAACAGCAGAAACAGCGGTAAACCCCAGCTCGCACTGACCAGCGAGCGCGGGTTGAGGTTTTCGGTAAAGGTCATGTGGTACATGTGCGGCATCACGATCGCCGAGGCGAAGAACACCAGCAGCAGCGTGCGCCACGGGCCTTCCTGCAATGGTGTGTGCAGGGCGGCGAGGGCGGTCTGGTTTTGCAGCAGCCACAGTTCCAGCTGTTGCGGTCCATCAAACACGCCATACAGCGCATACAGACCGACGCCGCCAATCGCGATCAGTTTGATCACCGATTCGAAGGCAATCGCGAACACCAGGCCTTCATGTTTCTCGCGGGTAGCGATGTGGCGTGAGCCGAAGAAAATCGTGAACAGCGTAATCAGTGCGCAGAAGCTCAGGGCCACGCGATGCTGCACCGGCTCGCGGGTGAGAATGCTGATGGAGTCGGCCACCGCCTGAATCTGCAGCGCCAGCAACGGCAGGACGCCGATCAGCATGAAAATTGTCGTCAGTGCGCCGGCCCAGGTGCTGCGGAAACGAAACGCGAACAAGTCGGCCAGGGACGAGAGTTGATAAGTGCGGGTGATTTTCAGGATCGGGTACAGAAGCACCGGCGCCAGCAGAAACGCTCCGGAAACCCCGAGGTAGCTGGACAGAAAACCGTAGCCGTACTGATAGGCCAGGCCCACCGTGCCGTAAAACGCCCAGGCACTGGCGTAGACGCCCAGCGACAGGGTGTACGTCAGCGGGTGGCGAATGATCGCCCGGGGGATCATCCCCCGTTCGCTGATCCAGGCCACGCCGAACAGCACCGCCAGGTACGCGGCGCTGATCAGGATCATCTGGGTCAGGCTAAAGCTCATCGGCATCTTTTTGGCTCTGCAGGATGAAGGTCACGACAATCAGAATCAGCCAGAGCAAATAAGGGCGATACCAGGCGCCCGTGGCGTCGATCCACCAATCCATGATGGCCGGGGAGAACAGATAAATCCCCACTACCAGGAGCAGGACCAAGCGATAGATGTACATCCCGGCCTCTCTTTTTTATGCGCGTGCCCGAAAACGTGCGGCGATGGTAACGGATGGGCGCGCCACTGCAAGTGGCATCACTGCAGTTGCGCTTCAGGCAACGTCAGTGTGCGCGGGATCAGCGATGCATCCCAGTGGGTAATCCCCCAGTTCAGCACTTGCCGTGGCGTGGCGTCATTCAGTTCGGTCGCAGGTTTGTGCCCCAGCGCCCGCAATGCGCGCAGTAACAGCGGCGTGGCCTGATCTTCGGTCAGCGGCGGTGATCGATAGGATTTGCCGAGTTTGTGGCCGTCCGGCTGGGTAATCAGCGGGATGTGCAGGTAGCGCGGCTGCGGCAGGCCCAGCAGTTCTTGCAGATAGAGCTGGCGCGGCGTGGAATCCAGCAGATCGGCGCCGCGCACGATATCGGTGATGCCTTGCCAGGCGTCGTCCAGCACCACTGCCAGTTGATAGGCGTAGAGCCCATCGCGGCGGCGGATCACGAAATCACCCACCTCCCGCCCCAGATGTTGACGGAACTCGCCCTGCACCCGGTCGATGAAGTGGTATTCCAGTTCCGGTACACGCAGGCGGATCGCGGCGTTCTCGGTGCCGTGCCCTGCGTTGCGGCAGAACCCGGGATAGATGCCGTGATATGGCTCCAGTTGCTTGCGCGAGCAGGTGCAAGCGTAGGCCAGGCCCTGATTTAACAGGCGATTGATGACTTCGTCATAGGCAGCGTGCCGGTCACTCTGTCGGACCATGTCGCCGTCCCACTCGAACCCGTAGCTTTCCAGCGCCTTGAGAATCGCTGCCTGAGCACCGGGCTCTTCCCGTGGCGGATCGAGATCTTCCATGCGCACCAACCAGCGGCCGCCGACCGAACGGGCGTCGAGGTAGGAGGCCAGTGCTGCGACCAGCGAACCGAAGTGCAGATGCCCGCTTGGTGTAGGGGCGAAACGCCCGATGTAGGCGGGGGAGGCGATGGCGGTCATAAGGGCGATGTCAGGCTGTTCAATCGTTTTGAGCATGGCTTGAAGCCGCCTTCGCGAGCAAGCTCAGCTCCTACAGAAGATTGCTCTAGCCTTTGTAGGAGCGAAGCTTGCTCGCGAAGGCGATTTTAAAGACGCAGCAAATGTCAGAAACAAAAAAACGGAGCGTTCGCACGCTCCGTTCTTCGTTCAAGTCGCCAAGATTACTTGCCGACTTGCTTTTCCTTGATTTCCGCCAGGGTCTTGCAGTCAACGCACATGTCGGCGGTAGGGCGGGCTTCCAGTCGCTTGACGCCGATTTCGACGCCGCAGGACTCGCACCAGCCGTATTCTTCGTCTTCGATCAATTGCAGTGTTTTGTCGATTTTCTTGATCAGCTTGCGCTCGCGGTCGCGGGCGCGCAATTCGAGGCTGAATTCCTCTTCCTGGCTGGCACGGTCTGCCGGATCAGGGAAGTTGGCCGCTTCGTCTTTCATGTGATCAACAGTACGGTCGACTTCCTGCATCAAGTCCTGTTTCCACTTGTTCAGGATCTTGGTGAAGTGAGCGCGCATGGGCTTGCCCATGTACTCTTCGCCCTTCACTTCTTTGTAGGGTTCGAAGCCGCTGATCGACTGGTTCTGCTGTTGCTTTGCTTGGGTGGGCATGAAATGGACCGCCTCTACTCTTGTAATCCATTGCGCAGGATTGCTCCATCACCGACACCTGCCGGCCCTGCGGCTGCAAGCGGGCGAACTTACCAGATCAAATCGGACCGCGCTACTCCCGGATGTCGAGCCCGCGGCCCGTGGCGCTTGCAAAAGATTGCAAAGCCTTGCCTGGTGGCTCTGGAGACCTGATCAATTATTGATTTTAGTCAAACCTGGAGCATACGCTTGAACCGTTTGAGACCAGCGTTATATGGGCTCTGACCGCTTTAGGTTCTCGCTCGTTCCTGCGCTTGGGTAGAATCGATTCTTTTCCCCGTTGTAAGGAAGGCTAATGGCTCTGTCCTACAGTGCGCGCAGTCGCGCTATCGAACCGTTTCACGTCATGGCCCTGCTGGCGCGGGCCAACGAGTTGCAAGCAGCCGGGCACGACGTGATTCACCTGGAAATCGGCGAGCCGGACTTCACCACCGCCGAGCCGATCATCCAGGCCGGCCAGGCCGCACTGACGGCGGGGAAGACCCGTTACACCGCTGCCCGCGGCATTCCTGAGCTGCGTGAAGCCATTTCGGGCTTTTATCAGCAACGTTACGGGCTGAACATCGATCCGCAACGAATTCTCATCACGCCCGGCGGTTCAGGCGCGTTGCTGTTGGCCAGCGCCTTGCTGGTGGACCCAGGTAAACACTGGCTGCTGGCAGACCCGGGTTACCCGTGCAACCGGCACTTCCTGCGGTTGGTGGAAGGCGCGGCGCAACTGGTGCCGGTCGGCCCGGACGTGCGTTATCAGCTGACCCCGGACCTGGTGGCGCGCCACTGGGATCACGACAGCGTCGGCGCTCTGGTGGCATCGCCGGCCAACCCGACCGGGACCATCCTGACCCGCGACGAATTGGCCGGGCTCTCTGCAGCGATCAAGGCCCGCCACGGCCATTTGGTGGTCGACGAGATCTACCATGGCCTGACTTACGGCACGGATGCGGCCAGTGTGCTGGAAGTCGATGACAGCGCCTTCGTCCTCAATAGTTTTTCCAAGTATTTTGGCATGACCGGCTGGCGTCTCGGTTGGCTGGTCGCGCCAGAAGCGGCGGTCGGTGAACTGGAGAAGCTTGCCCAGAACCTCTACATCAGCGCGCCGAGCATGGCCCAGCACGCCGCATTGGCTTGCTTCGAACCCGCCACTATTCAAATTTTCGAGGAGCGCCGCGCCGAGTTCGGCCGACGTCGTGATTTCCTGCTGCCAGCCCTGAGGGAATTGGGCTTCGGTATCGCTGTGGAGCCGGAGGGTGCATTTTACTTGTACGCCGATATCAGCAAGTTCGGCGGCGATGCCTTCGCGTTCTGCCGACATTTCCTCGAAACCGAGCACGTCGCGATTACGCCGGGCCTGGACTTCGGTCGTTATCAGGCCGGGCATCATGTGCGGTTTGCCTACACCCAAAGTCTTCCACGTTTGCAGGAAGCGGTTGAGCGGATCGCTCGTGGTTTGCGGAGCTGGCAAGGCTGATGCGTTTTCATCCTCCCCTCGAAGAAGGTCGCTTGATTCGTCGCTACAAACGTTTTCTCGCTGATATCGAAACCGTTAGCGGCGAGTTGCTGACCATTCACTGCCCTAACACCGGTTCGATGCTTAATTGCCAAGTCGAAGGCGGGCAGGTCTGGTTCAGTCGTTCCAACGACCCCAAGCGTAAATTGCCCGGCACCTGGGAAGTCGGCGAAACCCCGCAGGGGCGGTTGTTCTGCGTAAACACCGGGCGCGCCAACGGTTTGATTGAGGAGGCGTTGCGGGCCAATGTCATCACCGAGCTGAACGGCTTTACCGAATTGAAGCGCGAAGTGGCCTACGGTCAGGAGAGCAGCCGCATCGATTTCCGTCTCGACTACCCGAGCGGGCCAGCCTATGTAGAAGTCAAAAGCGTCACCCTGGGCTTCGATGGCTCGTTGGTGGCGGCATTTCCTGACGCAGTGACCCAGCGCGGGGCCAAGCATTTGCGGGAGTTGGCGCATTTGGCCCGGGACGGGATTCGTGCCGTGCAGTTGTATTGCGTGAACCTGACCGGCGTCGACGCCGTGCGTCCTGCTGAAGAAATCGATTCGGCCTACGCGGCTGCGTTACGCGAAGCGGTGGCGTGCGGGGTCGAAGTGCTGGCGTATGGCGTGCACTTGACCCATCAAGAGATGGTGGTCGATCGGCGCCTGGAGGTGCTGTTAAACGGTTAGCCAGATCCCTTGCTCGTCTTCGCGACAGGGGATGGTGGTCAGGGATTGCCCGGCGCACGGGCCGGCGACGCATTCGCCGTCTTCGATCAGAAACAGTGCGCCATGGGTGGCGCACTGGATCAGGCTGTTGCTGGGGTCGAGAAACTGGTCGGGTTTCCATTCCAGTCCGACGCCCCGGTGCGGGCAGCGATTTTCATACACATACACCCGGCCGGCCCGGCGCACGGCGAAGAGCTTTTGACCATCAACGTCGAAACCGCGACTGCTGGCGTCAGCCAATTCGACGCCTGTGCAAAGAAGCTTCATGTCTATCCTCAAGTCCCGCAGCTCGTGAGCGGATATGTCCAAGCTTGACGTTCAAATGCAAGCAAATATCAAATGGCCGCTCACCCCCAGGGCGATTGCCGGATGCCGAGGATACTTGGCCTGTTCTCTCGATGCCCGGCAAAATTTTTCAAGGAAGCTGTTTATGCGCCTGAGTGCGACCGGCCAATGACCGTTCTGGTTAAACCCCGTGCATTATTCGTTGGCCTGAGCCTGCTGTGTTTGCTGGCGATCTGGTTGTCGCTGGCGTTGGGTCCGGTGAGTTTGCCGTTGTTCGACACGTTACGCGCGGCGTTGCGGCTGATGGGTTTACCCATCGCGCCTGACGGGTTGGAGCAGGCCGAACTGATCCTCGGGCGGATTCGCTTGCCGCGAACCTTGCTGGGCTTGGCGGTGGGCGGCGTTTTGGCGCTGTCCGGCGTGGCGATGCAGGGCCTGTTTCGCAACCCTTTGGCCGATCCGGGATTGGTGGGAGTCTCCAGCGGCGCGGCATTGGGCGCAGCCATCGCGATTGTCGGCGGCTCGGTGTTCGGCGGTCTGCAGGAATCCTTCGGGCCTTATCTGTTATCGGTGTGCGCGTTTCTCGGTGGGCTGGGTGTAACGGCGCTGGTCTATCGACTGGGGCGACGCAATGGCCAGACCAACGTCGCCACCATGCTGCTGGCCGGTATTGCATTGACTGCCCTGGCCGGTTCAGCGGTAGGGTTATTCACCTATCTGGCGGATGACGCGACCCTGCGCACCTTGACGTTCTGGAACCTGGGCAGCCTTAACGGCGCCAGTTATTCGCGACTTTGGCCGTTGTTGCTAGTGAGCACCGGTGTGGCGCTGTGGCTGCCGCGTCGGGCCAAGGCTTTGAATGCATTGTTGCTGGGGGAGTCAGAGGCCGGTCACCTGGGTATTGATGTCGAAAGGCTTAAGCGCGAACTGGTGTTCTGCACGGCGCTGGGTGTCGGCGCGGCGGTCGCGGCAGCGGGGATGATCGGGTTTGTCGGCCTGGTGGTGCCGCATCTGGTGCGGTTGTTGGCCGGCCCTGATCATCGGGTGTTGTTGCCGGCGTCGGTATTGGCGGGGGCCAGTCTCTTATTGTTTGCCGATCTGGTAGCACGACTGGCCTTGGCGCCGGCCGAGTTGCCGATCGGGATCGTCACAGCCTTCATCGGCGCACCGTTCTTTCTGTATCTTCTGCTCAGAGGGCGTGCCTGATGTTGCGAACGCAAAACCTGCAAATCCGGCGCGGTCGAAAGATTGTTCTCACGGACATTACCCTTGAGCTCAAACCGGGCGAAGTCCTCGGTGTGCTGGGCCCCAACGGTGCCGGTAAAAGCACTTTGCTCGGCGCCCTGTGCGGCGAATTGCAGGCGGACCACGGTAGTGTCTGGCTCGACGAGCGCGAGTTGAGTCATTGGGCCCGGGCGCAGCGAGCCCAGCGTTTGGCGGTGTTGCCGCAGGTGTCGACCCTGGACTTTGCCTTTCGCGTCGAAGAAGTGGTCGGCATGGGGCGTTTGCCTTATCAAACCGGCCGGGTCCGAGATGACGAGATCGTCGCCGCCGCACTACACGCGGCCGATGCGCAGCACCTGAGTGGTCGTAGTTATCTGGCATTGTCCGGTGGTGAGCGTCAGCGGGTGCACCTGGCACGCGTCCTGGCGCAGCTGTGGCCGGGGGAGGCGGGGCAAACGTTGTTGCTCGACGAACCGACGTCGATGCTCGACCCGCTGCACCAACACACCACTCTGCAAGCGGTGCGCGAGTTCGCCAATCGTGGTGCCGCGGTGCTGGTGATCCTGCATGATCTGAACCTGGCGGCACGCTATTGTGATCGTCTATTACTGCTCGAGGGTGGGCGTCCCGTGGCGCTGGATACGCCGGAGCAGGTATTGCGCCCGGAACCGCTCAAGGCCGTGTTCGGGCTGGAAGTACTGGTGCAGCCGCACCCGGAGCGTGGGCATCCGCTGATCATCGCCCGCTAAGCATTTCATTGAGGTGAGAACATGCGTGTGATGGTGATCCTGGCTGTGCTGTTACTGAGTGCCTGTCAGCATGTGCCGGTGGTGCCGCCACCCGTCAGCGGCGAGATCCGGGACCTGCGCAGCGGGCAAACACTGACAGCGCAGGAACTGCTTGCACGGTTGGCCAAGCCTTCGCGGTTGATCGTCGGCGAGCAGCATGACAATCGTGATCACCATCAACTGCAATTGTGGTTATTACAGGCGCTGGGTGAGCGGCGGCCCCAAGGCAGTCTACTGCTGGAAATGCTCACGCCGGATCAACAAGGGCGCGTCGATCATGTTAAGCACTCTTCATCGCTACCCGCTGACTTGCCCAATGCGTTGGCTTGGCAACCGGGTTGGGACTGGAATCTGTATGGGCCGATCGTTGGTTTTGCCCTGACTCAGCCGTACCCGTTGCTGGCGGCCAATCTGGATACGCTTGAAGTCCGTACTTTCTATGCCAAACCCCCGGCATTGAGCGGTTCGCTCTCTAACGCGCCGGTGGTCAAGGATGAGTTGCTGGCACAAATCAGCGATTCCCACTGCGGCTTGCTGCCCACATCGCAAATGCCCGCGATGCTTGCCGTCCAGCAGCAGCGTGATCGGCGGATGGCCGGGCGATTACTGGCCGCACCAACGCCTTCACTGCTGTTTGCCGGCGCGTACCACGCGCGTAAGGATGTGGGGGTGCCGATCCATGTGCTGGATCTGGGTGAGCCAGAAGCGCCGATGGTATTGATGCTGGCGGAGCAGGGTGCTGAGGTCACGCCGGCCATGGCCGATTACGTTTGGTATACGCCCGCCACGCCACCGCAGGATTACTGCGCGCAAATGCGTAAACAGTTCGGCAAGCAGTCAGGGCAGTAAAACCTGGCGAGTTTTCCACAGGCAAAAAAAGACCCGGCAAGAGCCGGGTCAAATAACCGTGATTAGCCTGATGAGGAGATAATCTGAGAGTCCGAACCAAGGGCTTTTCAGAATATCGACCAGTCTCGCGACCAGTTGTGATAATCATAGCGATTCTCATTACCAAGTCAACCGCTGATTTTCAATTTCTGTGGATCTCACCAGTTCCCTTGGTGAAGGCCTTGCAATCATTGCTCTTCAGGCTGTGTGCGTAAGCGTAATTACCCGTTCAAATCTTGTGGCGTGACGAGATGGCGTCCAGTTGTTTGTTCAAAGCTTCCTTGCGTTCGGCGGGAATGTCGTTCCAGTGAACATCCATCAGTGCGCCTTCGATCGCATACAACAACACCTTGGAAGCCCGAAAACCGCGCGTGCGCACGGCCCGATAAGCATCCACAGCTCCCAGCCGACGCAAGTCCGATGCACTGTGGATGCCCACGGCATGCAGCCATTGCGCCGACGTCTTGCCAAGATTCTTCAGGTGTTGCAGTTCATCATTCATCAAGCCTCCTTGCGACAGCCGAACGGTGCGTGGGCGAGCCTCTCAGCAGTGTAGCCATCAGTAGGAAAAGCGTGATTGTTTGGTCGGTTTCGACGCAAAAGCTTCTAAGACGCGGGCTCTGGAAGTGGCGGGAAAAGGCTGCGAGTGCGGTCGGAAGGTGTGAGTTTCGGGGGGTAAAAAAGTACAAGTCCAGCGCAAGGCAGGGGCGCCGGACTTGGTAGAACGTCGCTTTTAGCGGGTGCGATAACGCAGTCGCGTACCGAAATTCATCGACATCAGAATCTCATCGGCACTCAGCTCTGGCGGAAAGTAGGCGCCGGAGATCTGCGCGTGAGCCAGGCTAGCGCCTTCCAGGGATGAGTTGCGAAAGTCGATGCCGCGCAAGTCGGCGGAGCGGAAATAGGCATCGGTGAAGTCGACGCCGTCGGCGTTCAGTTCACGTAGATCGAGACCGCGGAAATCGCCACCGACCATGTCGATAGGTCCGTCTTTCGGGCGTTCGTTGTTGAAGCCTGTGATGTCGTCTTTGTGCAGCAAGGCATAAAGCGGGGTGTCGAGAAGTTTCGGCTGGCTCATGTCGCATCACCTGATGGTTTTATGGCGCCAGTATAGTGCCACTATTTGACAGCCGTGAAGCCGGTGAGGGCTTCACGGTTGAAATAGTTTCTTACAGGCCTGGCAGACGTTGGCGGATCTGCGCAACGACGGTATCGAGCGTGCCACTTTCATTGGTCTGGACGCGTTTGCTGCAGAGAATTTCTGCTGGCGTCAGGGCTTCGCGGCTGGCTTGCTGGGCGGCGATAACGGCCAGATTGGCGTCGGACGGATCGTTATTGTCTGCCTGACGTTGTTTCAGCCAGCTCTCGATTACCGCTTGCGGTGCGTCGCAGTCGAGGATGAGGAACGGCGCGCCCGTGGCTTCGGCGATTTTTGCCGCGCCGTCGCGTTGGTCGCGCTTGAGGTAGGTGGCATCGACCACCACCGGGAAACCGGCATGCAAAATGACACCGGCGATTTCATGCAGACGGCTGTAGGTGGCGGCGCTGGCGTCAGCACTATAGATGCCGGCCTGCGGGTCGTTCGGTACGGTTTGCTCGCCGAACATACGCTTGCGCTCGACGTCGGAACGCAGGCGAATGGCGCCGAGGGCTTCCACCAGGCGCATGGCCACGTGGCTTTTACCGACAGCGGAAACACCGTGGGTAATCGCCAGGAAACGTGAAGGAATGGTGCTGTAGCTTTCCGCCAGATTGGCGTAGTTGCGGTACTGACGCAGGGTGGTGGCGCGCTGCACCGGATCGGCCTCGGCCGGCATGCTGAACAGGCTGACCTTGGCGCGAACCAGTGCGCGGTAGGCTTTATAGAAGTTCAGCAGCTCAAGGCCCTGATAGTCGCCGGTCAGCTCCAGGTATTGGCTGATGAAACGGCGCGCCAGGCTTTTCAGGCCGCGGTCTTCCAGGTCCATGGCCAGGAAGCCGGTGTCGGCGTAAACGTCGGTGAAGCGGAACGGTTCGTTGAACTCGATGCAGTCGAAGATCACCACTTTGCCGTCGATCACGGTAGCGTTGCCCAAGTGAATGTCACCGTGGCATTCACGAATGAAACCGTCGGCCTTGCGCTGGGCTAATAGCGGCTTGAGGCGTTCGAAGCTGCTTTCGGCCCAGGCTTGCAGCGCCTCGAGTTGCAGCAGATCGGCCTTGTCGCTGAGGAACGGGCGAATCTGTTCGAAGTTCTGCCGTACCGGCGCCATCACGCTCTCCGGCGTGCCGGCTTCGTGTTCGGCAGGCACTTTCGGCGCGCTGAGGTGGAATTGAGCGATCTGCGCGGCCATCTCGTCGATGTGCGTGGTGGTCAATTCGCCGTTGGCTTGCAAGGTGCTGAGCAATTGGCTTTGTGGGAACTGACGCATTTTCAGGGCGTAATCGACAACCGGGCCATCGCCACCCAGTTGTGGCGTCTCGGCGCTGCCAGTGATCGGCAACACTTCCAGATACAAATCATGGGTCAGGCGCTGGTTCAGGCGCAGCTCTTCAGCACAGAAATGCTCGCGAGCCTCGAGGCTGGTGAAGTCGAGGAAGCCGAAATTCACTGGCTTCTTCACTTTATAAGCGTAGGGGCCGGTGAGCAGCACCCACGAAATATGGGTTTCGATGACCTGAAACCCTTCTACGGGATGCGGGTAGAGGGCCGGGTTTTGCAGGGCAGCGATCAGGGACTGGCTCACAGGCGATCCTTCAGAGTCTGGGAAAAATTCAAGGCCGCCATTATGGCCGCAAGTCTGCCCGACGCAAACCTCAGCGGGCTTCTGTTGAGGATGAATAAAGTGCGTATAATCCGCCGCCATGACTCGTACTCGATCCCCCCGCACCCCCAAAAAACCACCTTCCAAGGGCATGCGCCCCTGGCTGGGCTGGGCCCTTAAACTCAGCCTGGTCGGCCTTGTGGTGCTTGCCGGGTTCGCGGTTTATCTCGACGCTGTGGTCCAGGAGAAGTTCTCCGGCAAGCGCTGGACCATCCCGGCCAAGGTGTACGCGCGCCCGCTTGAGCTGTTCACTGGCCAAAAGCTGAGCAAGGAAGACTTCCTCACCGAGCTCGATGCCTTGGGCTACCGACGCGAAGCCGTCAGCAACGGCCCTGGCGCGGCGGCGGTCAATGGCAATACCATCGACTTGAATACCCGTGGCTTCCAGTTCTATGAAGGCATGGAGACAGCTCAGCCTGTGCGCGTGCGCTTCTCCGGCGATTACGTGGCCGAGCTCTCGGCGACCAACGGTTCGAAGCTCTCTGTGGTGCGACTGGAGCCGCTGCTGATTGGCGGGATTTACCCGAAAAACCTTGAAGACCGCATCCTGATCAAAATCGATCAGGTTCCGCCGTATCTGCTCGAAACCCTGGTTGCCGTAGAAGACCGGGATTTCTACAGCCACTGGGGCGTGTCGCCGAAGTCGATTGCCCGAGCCATCTACGTCAACACCTCGGGCGGCAAGATGACCCAGGGTGGCAGTACGCTGACGCAACAGTTGGTCAAGAACTTCTACCTCACCAGCGAACGCAGCCTGACCCGTAAGCTCACCGAAGCCATGATGGCGTTGTTGCTTGAGTTGCATTACGACAAGCGCGAAATTCTTGAGGCTTACCTCAATGAAGTGTTCGTCGGCCAGGATGGTCAGCGCGCGGTGCACGGTTTCGGCCTGGCCAGCCAGTTCTTCTTCGGGCAGCCATTGTCCGAGCTGAAACTGCATCAAGTCGCTTTGTTGGTGGGCATGGTCAAGGGGCCGTCCTATTACAACCCGCGTCGCAACCCTGAGCGGGCGCTGGAACGGCGCAATCTGGTGCTCGATGTTCTGGCGGAACAAGGCGTTGCCACCGCCGAACAGGTTGAGGCGGCGAAGAAAATGCCACTGGGTGTGACCACTCGCGGCAAGTTGGCCGACAGCTCTTTCCCGGGCTTCCTCGACCTGGTTAAGCGTCAGTTGCGCGAAGACTACCGCGACGAAGACTTGACCGAAGAAGGTCTGCGGATCTTCACCAGTTTCGACCCGATCCTGCAGATGAAGGCCGAAGCCTCGGTCAATGACACGTTCAAGCGTCTGTCCGGGCGCAAGGGTTCCGATGAGGTTGAGGCGGCCATGGTCGTGACCAACCCGGAAACCGGCGAAGTCCAGGCCATGATCGGTAGTCGTCAGGCGAGTTTTGCCGGCTTCAACCGGGCGCTGGACGCAGTACGACCGATCGGCTCGTTGATCAAGCCGGCGGTTTATCTGACAGCCCTCGAGAAGCCAAGCCAGTACACGCTGACCAGTTGGCTGTCGGACGACTACTTCTCGGTCAAAGGCGCGGACGGTCAGGTCTGGAAACCGCAGAACTATGATCGCCGTTCCCACGGTACGGTGTTCCTGTATCAAGGCTTGGCGCATTCCTACAACCTGTCGACCGCGCGTCTTGGCTTGGCGGTGGGCGTACCGAATGTCTTGAAGACCCTGGCGCGCCTGGGTGTGACTCGGGAATTCCCGGCGTTCCCGTCGATGTTGCTGGGTGCCGGCGGTATGACCCCGATCGAAGTGGCGACCATGTACCAGACGTTGGCCAACGGCGGGTTCAATACGCCGATGCGCGGGATTCGCAGCGTGCTGACTGCCGAGGGCGAACCGCTCAAGCGTTATCCGTTCCAGATTCAGCAGCAATTCGATCCGGCGTCCATTTACCTGATCCAGAGCGCCATGCAACGGGTCATGCGTGAAGGTACGGGCAGTTCTGTTTACAACGTGTTACCAAAAACCCTGACCCTGGCCGGCAAAACCGGTACCAGTAACGATTCGCGGGACAGCTGGTTCGCCGGTTTCAGTCAGGATCTGCTGGCGGTGGTCTGGCTGGGGCGCGATGATAACGGCAAGACGCCATTCACCGGTGCCACCGGTGCGTTGCAGGTCTGGACCAGTTTCATGCGCAAGGCCGATCCGCTGCCGCTGGACATGCCGCAGCCGGATAACATTGTTCAGGCCTGGGTCGATTCGCGCACCGGGCAAGGTTCTGAAGGCAGCTGCCCAGGCGCAGTGCAGATGCCGTATATTCGCGGCAGCGAACCGCCTCCCGGTCCCGCTTGCGGTGGCGAAAGCCCTGCTGAATCGGTGATGGATTGGGTCAAGGGCTGGATGAATTAAGCAAAGAGGGTTTCAAGTGAACAAGTGGTTGATTCCAGCAGTGACCGCCGTGGCTTTGCTCAGCGGCTGCTCCACCGTACAGCGTGGTTCGATCCCGGTTGTGGATTCCGGCAGCGCCGTCTCCAACAGCGAACGGATTTCGGCGAATGGCGGTTTCCGGCAGTCGACGGTAAAACGTCCTGCACAAGCCCAGACTCAGGCAATCCCGCAAGGTGATACTGGCGTCGTCGTGATGGTGCCGGGTGGTGGCGCTGTTTCCTCGGCCCCGATCAGCACTTCGCCGATTACCCCAGGCCCGATCACTCCGGGCCCGATCGATACCTCGCCGGTCCAGTCGGCACCGATCAATCAGGGCAGCTACAGCATGCCATCGACGCCGAGCGGGATTCCTTCGGCGAGCTCCGGCGGCCTGTCTGCCGATGAGCAACTGGACGGTCCGGTCCTGGCGTTGTTGACCACTGCCCAGCAGCAACAGGCCAGTGGCGACCTTAATGGTGCGTCTTCCAGTCTCGAGCGCGCCCAGCGTGTCGCGCCGCGTGAGCCACAAGTGCTTTACCGTCTGGCCCAGGTACGTATGGCTCAAGGCGATGCGGCACAGGCCGAACAATTCGCTCGTCGTGGTTTGACGTTCGCCAATGGTCGTCCGGCCCTTCAGGCCAGCCTGTGGGAATTGATCGCTCAGGCTCGTGAGAAGCAGGGTGACTCCGCCGGTGCAGCGTTGGCGCGTCAGAAGGCCAAGGTCTCGCTGTGATGGATGCACGCTTCCCGAAGATTGCCGAGCAGTTGCTGCTGATCGAGCGCGAACTGCGCGTTCAGGGCTGGTGGGACGATGTTGCACCGTCCGATGAAGCGCTATCCAGCGTCGAGCCGTTCTCGGTGGATACGCTGGACTTCGAGCAATGGCTGCAATGGATCTTCCTGCCAAGAATGAAGTTGATCCTGGAGCAAGACCTGCCATTACCCAACGCGTCGGGGATCCAGGAGATGGCCGAAATGGTCTTCGCCACCCGCAACGTCCAGGGTAAGGATCGGCAGCTTCAGGTCTTGCTCAAAGAGTTCGACCTGTTGATCACCGCCTCCCGCTAACTCCAATCCGTTGTAGGAGCCGTAGGAGCTGTCGAGTGAAACGAGGCTGTGATCTTTTAATCTTGTTCTTAAAAGCAAAATCAAAAGATCGCAGCCTCGTTTCACTCGACAGCTCCTACATGCAGTTTTTCGCAATCTGTTTCTGTGCTTCGGTGATGCGCTCCTGACGTTGTTGGTCGGTCAGGCGGCGCATCTCACCGTCGACATCCTCCCGTAGTCGCGGATTATTCTGCAGTTGAGCCAGGTTCGTTCGGGCCTGTTCGCAGAATACTCTTAGCTGGTCTTGCTGCTCGGCGACCTGCTTTTTCACTTTGTTGTCGATGGCCCGTTGATCGCCTACGACGTTGCTGCGCGGCGGCGCGCTCGGTTTGCCGACGGGCGGGGCGGGCGTCACCACGAGGGTGGGCTCCTGGCCTGGGGGCGGTTGCGCATCGAAATGGGTAACGCCCTGGGCATCGACCCATTTATAGATCTGACCCGCCATGCACAAAGGGCTCAGGCTGATCAGCAAGCCGGCGGTGAAGAAGAACGTTCGCATGCCATTTCCTTGTCATGGGTGCGCAATCGAAGCTAACACAGTTGCGGTTTAAAGGTTTTTTCTTGCGTTCTCATGCGCTTAGTTCGAATAAAGCACATTGACGGCTTGACTTGCGATGGGCGAAACAGAAGAATCCAAAGTCCGCTGTAGAGGGACTGCCAGAAGCAGACCCACTCGGTAGATCATGAGGCGCACATCCGCGCCGACCTGTTACACCCGCAACGCGTTACCTCGCGCTGGGTGGGAAAGGCCCGCAACACTTGGGACGATCCCAATACTTGCTCAGTCAGTGCTGACGTAGTCGGCGACCACCGTCGCTCATGCTCTGCCGAGAAGTAAACCTATTAAGACCCGTCCTCTTGTATGTGGGCGGTATTCTGGCGTTTTAGAGGTGAACAACGTGGAGCTTTTATCTGGCGGTGAGATGCTCGTCCGCTTTTTGCGTGACGAAGGCGTCAAATATATCTACGGGTACCCGGGTGGTGCTCTTCTTCATGTCTATGATGCCCTGTTCAAAGAACCGGAAGTGACCCACATCCTGGTTCGTCACGAGCAGGCTGCGACCCATATGGCTGACGGCTATGCCCGTGCCACCGGTAAAGCCGGTGTGGTACTGGTAACCTCCGGCCCGGGTGCAACCAACGCCATCACCGGTATTGCCACGGCCTACATGGACTCCATTCCGATGGTGATCATTTCCGGCCAGGTGCCTAGCACCATGGTAGGCACCGATGCATTCCAGGAAACCGACATGATCGGTATCTCCCGGCCAATCGTGAAGCACAGCTTCATGATCAAGCATGCGTCGGAAATCCCGGAAGTCATGAAGAAAGCGTTCTACCTGGCGCAATCCGGTCGTCCTGGTCCGGTCGTTGTCGATATCCCGAAAGACATGACCAACCCGGCCGAGAAGTTCGAATACATCTTCCCGAAAAAAGCCAAGCTGCGTTCCTACAGCCCGGCCGTTCGCGGTCACTCCGGGCAAATCCGCAAGGCAGCCGAAATGCTCCTGGCGGCCAAGCGTCCTGTGCTTTATTCAGGCGGCGGCGTTATTCTCGGTGGTGGCTCTGCGCCGCTGACCGAACTGGCGAAAATGCTCAACCTGCCAGTGACCAATACCCTGATGGGTTTGGGTGCCTACCCTGGCACCGACCGTCAGTTCATTGGCATGCTCGGCATGCACGGCAGCTACACCGCCAACCTGGCGATGCACCATGCCGATGTCATCCTTGCAGTCGGCGCGCGCTTCGACGATCGCGTGATCAACGGCCCGGCCAAGTTCTGTCCGAATGCCAAGATCATTCACATCGACATCGACCCGGCTTCGATCTCCAAGACCATCAAGGCAGACGTGCCTATCGTCGGTCCGGTCGAGAGCGTCCTGACCGAAATGGTCGCGATCCTCAAGGAAATCGGCGAGACCCCGAACAAGGAGTCCGTTGCCAGCTGGTGGAAGCAAGTCGATGAGTGGCGCGGTGACCGCGGCCTGTTCCCTTACGACAAGGGCGACGGCAGCGTGATCAAGCCGCAGTCCGTGATCGAAACCCTGTGCGAAGTGACCAAGGGCGACGCCTTTGTGACCTCCGACGTGGGTCAGCACCAAATGTTCGCTGCGCAGTACTACACGTTCAACAAGCCAAACCGCTGGATCAACTCCGGTGGCCTGGGCACCATGGGCTTCGGTTTTCCGGCGGCCATGGGCATCAAGCTGAGCTTCCCGGATGACGACGTCGCCTGCGTTACGGGCGAGGGCAGCATCCAGATGAACATTCAGGAACTGTCGACCTGCCTGCAATACGGTTTGCCGGTAAAGATCGTCATTCTGAATAACGGTGTACTGGGGATGGTTCGCCAGTGGCAGGACATGAGTTATGGCAGCCGCCACTCGCACTCCTACATGGAATCGTTGCCTGACTTCGTCAAGCTGGCCGAGGCTTATGGCCACGTTGGCGTGCGCATCACCGAATCGAAAGATTTGAAGTCGAAGATGGAAGAGGCGTTCGCCATGAAAGATCGCCTGGTGGTTATCGATATTTCGGTCGACACCAGCGAGCACGTCTACCCGATGCAGATCAAAGACGGCTCCATGCGCGATATGTGGCTGAGCAAG
>NZ_JBIVCD010000007.1:0-78904 GCF_044746425.1 Pseudomonas sp. NPDC086112
GTCCTGATCAATAAAGACACCAAAGTTATCTGCCAGGGTATTACCGGTTCGCAAGGTAGTTTCCACACCCAGCAAGCCATCGAGTACGGCACCAAGATGGTTGGTGGTGTAACTCCAGGCAAAGGCGGCACCGAACACCTGGGTCTGCCAGTGTTCAACACCGTGAAAGATGCTGTAGCCGCCACTGGCGCCACCGCCAGCGTGATCTACGTTCCAGCTCCTTTCTGCAAGGACTCCATCCTGGAAGCAGCCTTCGGCGGCATCAAGCTGATCGTTTGCATCACTGAAGGCATTCCTACCCTGGACATGCTGGATGCCAAGGTCAAGTGCGACGAGCTGGGCGTAGTCCTGATCGGTCCTAACTGCCCAGGCGTGATCACTCCAGGCGAATGCAAGATCGGCATCATGCCTGGTCACATTCACTTGCCAGGCAAGGTCGGTATCGTTTCCCGTTCCGGCACCCTGACCAACGAAGCTGTGAAGCAGACTACTGACGCCGGTTTCGGTCAGTCGACTTGCGTCGGCATCGGTGGTGACCCGATCCCGGGTTCGAATTTCATCGACATCCTGAAGCTGTTCCAGGAAGACCCGAAGACCGAAGCGATCGTGATGATCGGCGAGATCGGCGGTTCGGCTGACGACGAAGCGGCTGCCTACATCAAGGCACACGTGACCAAGCCGGTTGTTTCCTACATCGCTGGTGTGACTGCTCCTCCGGGCAAGCGCATGGGCCATGCTGGCGCAATCATCTCTGGCGGCAAAGGCACTGCAGACGAGAAGTTTGCTGCCCTGGAAGACGCAGGCGTTAAAACCGTGCGTTCGCTGGCAGACATCGGCAAGGCTTTGTCCGAGCTGACCGGTTGGGCGATCAAGTAAGCCTCGCGCTTAACTGACGCTTCGCCAAACAAAGGCCACCTTCGGGTGGCCTTTGTCGTTTCCGGGGGGTGGGTTTGCGGAGGGGCTCTTCGCGGGCAAGCCTCGCTCCTACGGATTTATGTCGTTCTCAAATTCGGCGAACGACTCAATACCTGTAGGAGCGAGGCTTGCCCGCGAAGGCTTACTTGCAGCAGTCCACCATTTACATGCAAAAACGCGACATTGAAATGTCGCGTATCGGATAGTTCGCCCTGTAACAGTGCGTTTGTCGTGCAAATTCGTTAGGCTAGCAGCCATTTTTGCGTCCGCAGCCCACAAGGCAGCGACGCGCTAAACGGGTTAGTCCTATACGGGCCGACAGCATTTCCCTCACCCATAAGGGAAATCCCTCTCTAAATTCCGATTCAGTAGTGTGGTATTTCCTTAATGAAAGTGTTGAAAGGCCAGGACATCCTGGCACTGGGTTTTATGACATTTGCCCTGTTCGTCGGGGCTGGCAACATCATCTTCCCGCCTATCGTCGGTTTGCAGTCCGGGCCTAATGTCTGGATGGCGGCGCTGGGTTTTCTGATCACCGCGGTTGGTTTGCCGGTGATCACCGTTGTCGCCCTGGCCAAGGTCGGTGGTGCAATGGATGCCTTGAGCAGCCCGATCGGTAAAGTCGCCGGTGGCCTGCTGGCAGCTGCGTGCTACCTCGCTGTAGGCCCGTTGTTCGCAACGCCACGTACCGCGACCGTGTCGTTCGAAGTGGGCCTGGCGCCGCTGACTGGCGAGAGCCCGCTGGCGTTGTTTCTCTATAGCTCGGTGTACTTCCTGCTGGTGTTCTTCATCTCGCTCTACCCGGGCCGCCTGCTCGACACCGTAGGACGTTTCCTTGCACCGCTGAAGATCATCGCCCTGGCCGTTCTCGGCATCGCCGCGTTTGCGTTGCCGGCCGGTGATATCGGCGTGGCCACTCCTGAATATGTCGCAGCACCGTTCTCCCAAGGCTTTATCAATGGTTACCTGACCATGGATACCCTGGGTGCGCTGGTATTCGGCATTGTCATTGTCAATGCGATCCGCTCCCGTGGCGTGGAATCACCAGCGCTGATCACCCGTTACGCGATCATTGCCGGTCTGATTGCCGGCGTGGGCCTGGCGCTGGTTTACGTCAGTCTGTTCCGTCTCGGTTCGGGCAGTCATGAAGTGGCGGCTGGTGCTGCCAATGGCGCGGCGGTATTGCACGCGTATGTTCAGCACACATTCGGTTCGCTCGGCAGCGGTTTCCTTGCAGTGCTGATCTCCCTGGCCTGCCTGGTGACAGCGGTCGGTCTGACGTGTGCTTGTGCCGAATACTTCAGCCGTGTACTGCCACTGTCTTACAAGACGCTGGTGATCATCCTGGCTGCGTTCTCCCTGTTGGTGTCCAATCTGGGCCTCACCAAGCTGATCGCGTTCTCGATCCCGGTGCTGACCGCCATCTACCCGCCGTGCATCGCCCTGGTAGCGCTGAGCTTCTGCAAGGACTTCTGGCATGAGCAGGGCCGCATCGTCGGTCCGGTGATGCTGGTGTCGTTCATCTTCGGTCTGATCGATGCCCTCAAGGGCGCCGGTCTGGCCGATTGGATGCCGACCCAGCTGACTCACCTGCCACTGAGCGAGCAGGGTCTGGCGTGGCTGGTGCCGGCGGTCATGACCCTGGTGGTCGCGGTGGTCTGCGATCGTCTGCTGGGCAAGCGCGCCGAAGCCCTGGCTTAAGCTGCTTCATAGCCCGTCACAAGCGGGCCTCGAGCTGCTTCCTGGCAAAAAATGGAAATGCCCCGTATCAATCGATACGGGGCATTTTTTATGCGTGTGATGCAGTGTCTTTTTCCTTGCGCTAACGTCGAAGCACTACCTGTAGGAGCGAGGCTTGCCCGCGAAGGCGTTGTGTCAGGCGATAATTTTGTCGAATGTTATGTCGTCTTCGCGGGCAAGCCTCGCTCCTACAAGGTTCACCAATGCCAACGTCTCACAGGGAATTGCATGTCGTTCATCCACACCAACATCATCCACATCCTCGCCGCGCTCTGGTTTGTCATCTGCTGGGGTGGCTACACCCGTTACGCGACATGGAAAGGCCGCGACACCGCGTGCCTGGCCAGCGTGTTGCACCTGTATCGCGAAGACTGGATGCGCCGCATGCTGTTGCGCGACAACCGCATTGCCGATGCCAGCGTGATCGGTAACCTGGAGCGCAATGCCTCGTTCTTCGCTTCCAGCACGCTGATTATCCTGGCCGGTATTCTCACGGTATTGGGTGCGTCCGACAGAGCCGTGTCGTTGCTGGCGGATATCCCGATGGTGCAACAGGCTTCCCAGGGCATGTCGGAGATCAAGTTGTTGTGCCTGGCGCTGGTGTTTGTCTATGCGTTCTTTACGTTCAGCTGGTGCATGCGTCAGTACAACTTTGCGGCCATTCTCGTGGGCTCGGCACCGATGATCGGCGAGCGCCATGTGTCCGAGCAAGAGCGTAAAGCCTTTGCTTCCCGAGCGGCACGTGTCATTTCCATGGCGGCCAACCAGTTCAACTTCGGTCTGCGTTCCTATTACTTCGGCATGACCATGCTGGCGTGGTTCGTTAGTCCCTGGTTGTTTATGTTGATGAGTGCCGGCGTCGTGCTGGTGTTGTATCGCCGCGAATTTCACTCCGACGTTCTCGATGTGATGGTCTATACCCCCACAGAGGCGCCATTGCCTGAAGTTAACAAGGAGGCTGCTTGATGAGTATTCCGTTCTGGTGTGTGTTTATCAGTGCATTGTTGATTTTCGTGGCAAAGATCCCGGTGGCCAAAGCCATGAACGAGCAGGGTGGTTACAACAATCACCTGCCGCGCCAACAGCAGGCGCAACTTACAGGCTTCGGTGCCCGTGCATTGGCGGCCCATCAGAACAGTTTCGAGGCGTTCATGATCTTTGCGGTGGGGGTGTTGATCGCGCACACCACGCAGACGGCGGGATGGCTGATCGATGCGCTGGCGATCGTCTTTGTGATCGCGCGCATCATATATCTGTTGTGCTATTGGGCGGACTTGGCCTGGCAGCGCAGCCTGGTGTGGTTCGTCGGCTTAGTGTGTTCGTTGTTGCTGATGATTAGTCCGACTTTTAGGACGATTTTGATCTAATACTGCCTTGCAAACAAAAGCCGCAGATAAAAGAAAACCCGCACTTGGCGGGTTTTCTTTTATCACTAAAAACGCTTTTAGTTTTTAGGTGCTTCTGGCGCGGCTTCTTTTGTCGCTGCTGCGTTCGATTCGGCCTGAGCTTTGGCAGCTTCGGCGTTTTCTTTTGCTGCCTCGTTCACTTTATCCTGAGCTTCGCTCATTTTTTCCTGAGCTTGCTCGGCATGTTGGTTAGCATCTTGAGCTTTGTCCTCGGATTTTTTATCGCAGGCAGCGAGACCGAGGGAAGCGGTCAACATCAAGGCAATAGCTAAAGTCTTACGCATGGGGTGTTTCTCCTGATGGAAAATATCTACTGGCCTTTCGAGCACGGCGAATAGGGTTAAGTTCCTCAATTCGCACAGATATATAAGTTTGTTTTGCAGCGGAACTTTTTCCTTCTTGCCTGCTACTTTGCCCAGACACTAAGAAGAGTTTAATCCAATGGCCGAAAACCCCGTTTTTGAGCGTGCGACGCGATTCCTGTCGGCCTTGCGGCATTGTCAGGTACTCGGCATGCGCGTTCACAGCGCCAGCAGCGAAGGATTGACGGTGATTCTGCCGTACAGCCCGCAGATCGTCGGCAATCCGCAAACCGGGGTGATTCATGGTGGAGCGTTGACCTCGCTGATGGACACCGCCTGCGGCATGGCTACCCTTTGCGTGCTGCCCGAATTCGAAGTCTGTCCGACGCTCGACTTGCGCATCGACTACATGCACGCCGCCGAGCCGCACAAGGACGTGTACGGCTTCGCCCAATGCTACCGAGTGACCACCGACGTCATCTTCGCGCGCGGTTTTGCCTATCAGGACGACCCCGAGCAGCCCATCGCCCATGCGGTGGGTACCTTCATGCGCATGGGCAAGGGCATTAAAGGCACTAAAGGTTTTGGCGGCGTCATTGCTGGAGGGGCGAAATGACCGACTCGTTCAAGGAGCAACTTCAACAGGCTCATGCGCAGGGGGACTACGCCTCTCTGCTGCACCTGATTCCTTACGCCAGACTGATCGGCGTCGAGTGTTCGCGTGTCGGGGATGAGCTGCTGTTTCGCCTGCCGGCCAACAAGGACAACATTGGTAATCCTTTATTGCCGGCGATTCATGGCGGGGTGATTGCCGGGTTCATGGAGCTCTCGGCGGCACTGCACCTGCTGATCTTCACCGGCTCGCCCGGCGTGCCGAAGATTATCGACTTTTCCCTCGACTACCTGCGCGCGGGGCAGTTTCGCGATACCTGGGCCAGATGCCTGGTGTGCCGACAGGGGCGGCGGGTGGCAAACGTGGCGATTACCGCCTGGCAAAGCACTGAGGCCGAGCCCATTGCCACGGCCCGCGCTCACTTCAAAATCGAAGAGCCCTTGAAATCCTGATCTCAGCCCCCAACTCTGAGGACAACCCGCCGTCGACCTCAAGGTCGCGGCTTATGCCATCTGATTGGAGTTTGATGACCATGAGTGTGGAAACTCAAAAGGAAACCCTGGGCTTCCAGACCGAGGTGAAGCAACTGCTGCACCTCATGATCCATTCGCTGTATTCCAACAAGGAAATTTTCCTTCGCGAATTGATCTCGAACGCCTCTGACGCTGTCGATAAATTACGCTTTGAAGCCCTCGCCAAGCCTGACTTGCTGGAAGGCGGCGCTGAACTGAAAATCCGTGTGAGCTTCGACAAAGACGCTAAAACCGTCACCCTCGAAGACAACGGCATCGGCATGAGCCGTGAAGACGCGGTGACCCATCTGGGCACCATCGCCAAGTCCGGCACTGCCGATTTCATGAAACACCTGTCTGGCGATCAGAAAAAAGACTCGCACCTGATCGGTCAATTCGGTGTCGGTTTTTACTCGGCCTTCATCGTTGCCGATAAAGTTGACGTATTCAGTCGCCGTGCCGGCCTCGCTGCCAGCGAAGGCGTGCACTGGTCGTCCAAAGGCGAAGGCGAATTCGAAATCGCCACCGTCGAGAAGGCTGACCGCGGTACGCGCATTGTCCTGCACCTGAAATCCGGTGAAGACGAATTCGCCGATGGCTGGCGTCTGCGCAACATCATCAAGAAGTATTCCGACCACATCGCCTTGCCGATCGAGTTGCCCAAAGAAGTGGCAGCCGTTGAAGGTGAAGACAAGCCTGCCGTTGAATGGGAAACCGTCAACCGCGCCAGCGCCCTGTGGACTCGCCCTCGCACTGAAGTAAAGGACGAGGAATACCAGGAGTTCTACAAGCACGTTGCTCACGATTTTGAAAACCCGCTGAGCTGGAGCCACAACAAGGTCGAAGGCAAGCTCGAGTACACCTCGCTGCTTTATGTACCGACCCGTGCTCCGTTCGATCTGTACCAGCGTGAAGCGCCGAAAGGCCTGAAGCTGTACGTGCAGCGTGTGTTCGTCATGGATCAGGCTGAGTCGTTCCTGCCGCTGTACCTGCGCTTCATCAAAGGCGTGGTCGACTCCAACGACCTGTCGTTGAACGTGTCGCGGGAAATCCTGCAGAAAGACCCGATCATCGATTCCATGAAGTCGGCGCTGACCAAGCGCGTTCTGGACATGCTGGAAAAACTGGCGAAGAACGAGCCTGAGCAATACAAAGGCTTCTGGAAGAACTTCGGTCAGGTCATGAAAGAAGGCCCGGCAGAAGACTTCGCCAACAAAGAGAAAATTGCTGGCCTGCTGCGTTTCGCGTCCACTCAGGGCGACGACGGCGAGCAAGTTGTAGGTCTGGCCGACTACCTGGCCCGCACCAAGGAAGGTCAGGACAAGATCTACTACCTGACTGGCGAAACCTACGCGCAAGTCAAAAACAGTCCGCACCTGGAAGTCTTCCGCAAGAAAGGCATCGAAGTGCTGCTGCTGACCGACCGCATCGACGAGTGGCTGATGAGCTACCTCAACGACTTCGACGGCAAGAGCTTTGTCGACGTAGCACGCGGTGACCTGGACCTCGGCAATCTGGATTCGGAAGAAGACAAGAAAGCTGCGGAAGAAGTCGCCAAGTCCAAAGAAGGCCTGGTTGAGCGTCTGAAGACTGCACTAGGCGACTCCGTTGCTGAAGTGCGGGTGTCCCATCGTCTGACCGATTCCCCGGCGATTCTGGCCATCGGCGAGCAGGACCTGGGCCTGCAAATGCGTCAGATCCTGGAAGCCAGCGGTCAGAAGGTTCCGGATTCGAAGCCGATCTTCGAATTCAACCCGGCTCACCCGCTGATCGAGAAACTCGACAACGAGCAGAGCGACGAGCGCTTCGGCGACCTGTCGCACATTCTGTTCGATCAGGCGGCCCTGGCGGCCGGCGACAGCTTGAAAGACCCGGCCGCTTATGTGCGCCGTCTGAACAAGCTGCTGGTTGAACTGTCGGTTTAACCCCGTTGTAAAAAAACCCGCTTCGGCGGGTTTTTTGATCGTTCCCACGCTCTGCGTGAGAATGCCTCTAGGGACGCTCCGCGTCCAGTGGCGCGGAGCGTCACGGGCTGCAACCACGCAGAGCATGGGAACGATCAGCCGATCAATTACAGGGGCGTTGGCGGGCTTCGGTGTTTCGGCAATTCGATCCGCTCACTTTCCCCTGGCACTGTCGGCCAGTCCCCGGCCGCCCAGCGCCGACGTGCTTCATCGATCAACGCCGGATCACTGGCCACGAAATTCCAGTTGATCCGTCGCGGTCCATCCAGCGGCGCGCCGCCAAACAGCACGGCATGACAGTCGCTCTCGGCGAACAGTGTCATCTCTTCCCCGGCCGGCAATACCACCAGTGAGTGGGGTTCCAGCAGCTCGCCATCCAGTTGCGCTTCACCGCTCAGCACATACAGCGCTCGTTCTTCATGCTCGGTGGGAATCAGCAATGTGGTCGCCGTTTGCAGGTTCAATTCGGCGTACAGCGTAGGAGAAAGCACCGGGACCGGCGATTCGAGGCAAAAGCCTGACCCGGCAATCATCCGTATCTTCACGCCAAGGTTATCGCTGACGGGCAGCGTGGCAGCCGGGTGGTGACTGTAATGTCCCGGACCGTGTTCACGATCCTTGGGCGAAGCCAGCCAGATCTGTAAGCCGTGCATCGTAAAGCCGCTGTCTTTCAATGGTTCGGGTGTGCGTTCGACGTGGGCAATTGCGCTGCCGGCGGTCATCCAGCTGACATCACCGGCATTTACCACCTGGTCGGAGCCAAGGCTGTCCTTGTGCTGGATTTGCCCTTCGAACAGGTAGGTGAGGGTGGACAGGCCGATGTGTGGATGCTGACGGATGTTCATGCCTTTGCCCGCCGGATAACGGGTTTCGAGCATGTGGTCGAAAAACACGAAAGGCCCGACGTTGCGGCATTTGGCTGACGGCAACGGGCGAAGAATCGGCTGGCCTTCGACATCTTCGGCGCGAGGGCGGATCACGAGTGGCGTGTGCATGGTGCATTCCAGGCTGAGCGGGTGACGCAGGGAGCATAACCCGCTTGCGCAGCCCTTGCCGCTATTGGCTGAACGCACCTTCGGACAGATGGGTTTCGATGCTGATGTCGGAAGTGGTCATCAGCTTGTGTACCGGGCAGCGGTCGGCCACGCGGTGCAGCTCCTCACGCTGGGCGTCGGTGAGCACACCCTTGAGCGTGAGTTCGACGTGCAGGGCGTATTTGCCTTTCTGTTCTTCACTGTTGTCGCGCTTGACCTCAACCTCGACGCCCGTCAACGGGATGCCCTTTTTTCTGGCATACATTTTCAGCGTCAGGGCCTTGCAGGCACCGAGGGCTGCATCGAAGTAGTCGTGGGGTTCAGGTGCGGAGCCTTCGCCGCCAGAGGTTTTCGGCACATCGGCAAAGAGTTCGTGGTCATCGATCTGGACGCTGTGACGAAAACCTTCGGCGGAGACGGTATTGACGGTAACAGTCATAAGAAACCTCGCAGACAGTGGGAAAAGTCATTCGATCAAAAAAGACCCTGAAGTTATAGAGCATCCCTTCAAATTCGCGTTCCACTTTCTTGTCGGTCGATTCGACTAAGACGCAGAACCTGTAGGAGCGAGGCTTGCCCGCGAAGAATGCACCGCGGTTTTTCAGGCAATACGCGTCATCGTTCTTCGCGGGCAAGCCTCGCTCCTAGGGTTTCACTGAACTTGTCATCGTCCTGTCACCCCGGCGTCATACCCTCGCGCTCATCTCAATCAAGGAGCGCACCATGCACCTCACCCGTTTAACCGCCCTGGCCACAATGATGTTCGTCAGTGGTCTGGCCAGTGCCGAAGTCCGCGTCGAAGGCCCAGTGGAATACGGCGTGTTCGCTGGCCCGAAAGCCGAACTGCAATCGGGCGAGCGAGTTTTGCGCCGCAGCAATGAACAGATCCAGCAAACCGAAATCGTCCCCGCCAAACTCGGCACCAAGTTCGGTATGCGCTACCAGTTGTCCGGCAAAGTCGCCGAAGACCAACCACTGACTTTGCTCTATTTCACGCCGGGCATCCGCACTCCGGATGGCGTGCGGCACGACAAACTGGAAGTGACTCAAAAATTGGTACCCGGTGCTCCGCAGGACGTGATGGCGTACGAGTTCACCGAAAGCCATGAAGTCGTTCCCGGTGAATGGCGTTTCATGGTGTTCCAGGGCGACCGTCTGCTGGCCCAGCAACGCTTTACCGTGCGCTGATTGCTCTCGCCCAGCCAAATGCCAGACGAAAAAAAGCCCCGCGTTTGCGGGGCTTTCATGTTGGTGCGGATCAGCTGCCTTTGACCGTCTTGCCGTTGACCGTACCGTCGAGGAGCATAATGTTGTACTCCTTGCCGTCGGTTTCGACCTGTTGCAAACGGACCAGCAGGTAATCCCAGTCCTTGGCAAACCACAGCACGGTGATGCGCTTGCTTTGAGTCGGGTCGCGCACGCGCTCGACCTTGATCGCATCGATCTGGCCAGCCTTGGTGTCGACTTTCTCCGAACCCAGCACGCGGAAGTCATAGGTATCGACTTCGCCGTCATCGACGACCTGATAGCTCATGCTTTTCTTGCCAGCGGCGACGTCATGCTGCAGCGCCAGTTGATAGGTGGACTTGTCGACCATGCCGCGGTTGAGTGGAAGCTTGACGGCGTCACCACGATCGGTGCCGGTGACCATTTTGTTGGTCCAGTCGAAGTCCAGATCAGCCTTCTTGGCTTTACCCAGACCGCCACGTTCGAAGTGGTAGGACTGTGGCAGCAGGGTGTCCTTGTCCAGGGTCAGGGTACTTTCTTCAGTCAGGCTGGCGATCATCATCGACGCCTTGAAGCTGAGTTTCCAGACGCCGTTGGCTCCCTTGGTCAGGCTGCGTTCGGCAGTGCCGCTCATGGGCAGCTGCTTCCAGTCGGCGGTGTAGCTGGCGGAGAAAGGTTGAAGGTCTGCGGCCTGCGCAAACGGCAGGGCGAGCAGAGCGCAAGCGAAGAGCAGGGCGCGACGCATAAAATCTCCTAGGTTCGAATCAAGTGGCCGCTGGCCGCGAGCAACTGTCCGTCCAGTAAAGCACCTTGTTCACCGAGTGATAAACGACCTTCGGCAAACCAGCGTACGGCCATCGGGTAGATCAGGTGTTCCTGGGTATGGACTCGCTGCGCCAGACTCTGCGGCGAATCGTGCAACTCTACCGGTATTACTGCCTGTACGACCAGTGGTCCGCCATCGAGTTCCTCGGTGACGAAGTGCACGGAGCAGCCGTGTTCAGTGTCGCCGGCCTCCAGCGCGCGCTGATGGGTGTGTAACCCTTTGTATTTGGGTAGCAGCGAGGGATGGATATTGAGCAGGCGACCCTGATAGTGGCGCACGAAGTCAGCGCTGAGAATGCGCATGAAGCCGGCCAGTACCACGAGTTTGGGGTTGAAGGCGTCGATCAGTTCGATCAGCGCGGCATCGAAGGCCTCGCGACCTTCGAAAGCCTTGTGATCCAGGGTGCGGGTGTCGATACCCGCGTCCCTGGCGCGTTGCAGGCCGTAGGCGTCGGCGCGGTTGGAGATCACCGCAGCGATGCGGGCCGGGCTGTCGCCGGTCCGCGTGCTGTCGATCAAGGCCTGCAAGTTACTGCCGGTGCCGGACAACAGCACCACCACATCACAGGTCTGGGACATCAATGAGCCTTGAGGTTCTTCAGTTCAACCTGGGCCGCGCCTTCGGCTGCGGTGGCGATCTGACCGATGACCCAAGGTTGCTCGCCGGCTTCACGCAATACGTTCAGCGCAGTTTCAACGTGCTCTTGAGCAACGCAGATAACCATGCCGACGCCGCAGTTCAACACGCGATGCATTTCGTTTTCGTCGACATTGCCTTTCTCTTGCAGCCAGTCGAACACGGCAGGGCGAGTCCAGCTTGCAACGTCAACCACCGCTTGTGCGCCTTTTGGCAGAACGCGCGGGATGTTGTCCAGCAGGCCACCACCGGTGATGTGGGCCATGGCTTTGACGGCGCCGGTTTCCTTGATCAGCTTGAGCAGCGGCTTCACGTAGATGCGGGTCGGGGCCATCAGCAGGTCGGTCAGCGGTTTGCCGTCGAGCTGGATATTTTCGATGTCTGCACCGGACACTTCGATGATCTTGCGGATCAGCGAGTAGCCGTTGGAGTGCGGGCCGGAAGACGGCAGGGCGAGCAGGGCATCGCCTGCAGCGACTTTGGAACCGTCGATGATTTCAGACTTTTCCACGACGCCGACGCAGAAGCCGGCCAGGTCATAGTCTTCGCCTTCGTACATGCCCGGCATTTCAGCGGTTTCGCCGCCGACCAGGGAGCAGCCGGACAGTTCACAGCCAGCGCCGATGCCGGTCACGACCTGGGTCGCGGTTTCGACGTTCAGTTTGCCGGTGGCGTAGTAGTCGAGGAAGAACAGCGGCTCGGCACCGCAGACCACCAGGTCGTTCACGCACATGGCAACCAGGTCGATGCCGATGCTGTCGTGCTTGTTCAGGTTCAGCGCCAGGCGCAGCTTGGTGCCGACGCCGTCAGTGCCCGAGACCAGTACCGGTTGTTTGTAACCGGCCGGGATTTCGCAGAGGGCGCCGAAACCGCCCAGGCCGCCCATGACTTCCGGGCGCGCAGTGCGCTTGGCGACGCTCTTGATGCGTTCGACCAATGCTTCACCGGCGTCGATGTCTACACCGGCGTCCTTGTAGCTCAGGGAGGGTTGCTTGCTCATGATCCAGGCCTTTAGGGGGGATTCAGGGGTAACGACCGAGTCCAGTGGGACCGCCGAAACAGACGAAGGCGAGTGCCATCCGCGAATTTCAGGGGGCCCGGCTGTTGCCGGTCTGCGAAGGCGCGCGATTTTATCAGGCTTGAGGGGCAGCGGCCATCCTCGTGCCGACGGGCAGGGGCATATCGCGTTAAAAAAACCAATATTGCCCGTGTTGGTGGCGTCCCGGATGGCTGTATAAGGTATCGACATTAACCGTCTATCGTTATGACAGTGCGAAAACTTACCGGGATCGGGTGAATGTTTTGCTTGAACGTGTGGTCAACAGACCCTTGGTTCAATCATCTTCACGCGGTCTGTTCCAGCCGCTCTTGTCGTCAGGAATCTTTTTATGCGTTTTCTTAAATTCTTGTTCGTGGGCTGTTTAACCATGGCCAGCCTGACCGGTCATGCCGAAACCGTCAAAGGCCTCTATCAAGTGCGCGAGCCCGTCAGCAGCCAGACACCGGAGGAGCGCGATCAGGCGACTCAGCGGGCGCTGGATACGTTGGTGTTGCGCCTGACTGGCGACCCAAAGGCGGCGCAGAGCCCGGGTCTGGCGACCGTGCGCAAAGACCCTCAGCAGATCATCAGTCAGTTCGGATATGACGCCGGGCCACCGCAAGTGCTGAAAGTCGATTTCGACCCGGCCACCACTGAACAGGCCTTGCGGCGTGCCGGGTTGGCTGTGTGGGGTGCCAATCGGCCGTCGATCCTCGGCTGGTGGTTGAACGATTCCACTGAAGGTTCGAGCCTGGTCGGCGATGGCCAGGCCAGCGCCACACCACTGCTTCGAGCGGCGCAACATCGTGGTCTGCCGCTGCGTTTGCCGCTGGCGGACCTGAACGAGCAGATTGTCGCCACTGCGCCGAATCTGGAAAGTGCAGACCCTGCGCCGCTGCAAGGAGCATCCGACCGTTACAATGCCGATGCCTTGCTGGCGGTGCATTCCCGTGAAGAGGGTGGCCAATGGCAAGCCAAGTGGCGTTTATGGTTGGGCGATCAGAAAGAAGCCGGTAGCGTGCAGGGCGCCGATACCGCCGCGCTGGCCGATGCGGTGATGCTGGCGGTCAGTCAGCGCCTGGCGCCGCGTTTTGCCGCCAAACCGGGCGCTTCGAGCGAGCAATTGCTGGAAGTGCAAGGGATGAGCCTGGAGCGTTATGCAACGCTCGGGCGTTTGCTGGAGCCTTTTGGCGCACGCCTGCAAAGTGTCGACGGCGACCGCGTGCTTTATCGGGTCAACGGCAGCCCCGATCAGCTGCGGGCGCAGTTGTCTTTGGGCAGGTTGCAGGAAATTCCGGCCGGTGAGGCGCCGGCTCCAACGGTGCCTGTTCAGCCTGTGGTTGCTGGCTCGACACCGGCCGTAGCGCCAGCCCCGGCACCGACACCACTGTTACGTTTTCGCTGGTAGTTTTTCTTTATATAGAAGCAGGAGTGGTACATGGCCGATACACGGCGTTGGTTCTGGCTCGGTGGGGTGGTCCTGCTTTGCGCGTTTGTTTACCTGTTGCACCCGATCCTGACGCCTTTTTTGGTGGCGCTGTTGCTGGCTTATCTGTTCGACCCGCTGGTGGATCGTCTGGAAAAGTACGGCCTTTCACGGACCTGGGGTGTGGTGGCGGTGTTTGCCTTGTTCACATTGCTCGTCACCGCGTTGCTGTTGGTGTTGGTGCCGATGCTCGCCAAGCAACTGTTTCGCTTGTATGAACTGGCGCCGCAAATGCTCGACTGGTTGCAGCACACCGCCGTGCCGTGGGCGCAATCGAAGATAGGGTTGTCGGACGGCTTCTGGAAATTCGACAAGCTCAAGGCGGCGTTCAGCGAGCACATGGGCCAGACCACCGACGTTGTCGGCATGGTGCTGAGTCAGGCGACGGCTTCAGGTCTTGCACTGATCGGCTGGCTGGCCAATCTGGTGCTGATTCCGGTGGTGAGTTTTTATCTGCTGCGCGACTGGGATCTGATGATGGCCAAGATCCGCAGCCTGCTGCCGCGTGATCGTGAAGAGCGCGTCATGTCTTTGGCGGGAGAATGCCATGAAGTGCTCGGGGCCTTCGTGCGCGGGCAGTTGCTGGTGATGCTGGCGCTGGGTGTGATCTACGCCGCAGGCTTGATGATCGTCGGGCTGGAGCTGGGGCTGTTGATTGGTCTGATTGCCGGGTTGGCGGCGATCGTGCCGTACATGGGGTTCGTCATCGGAATTGGTGCGGCATTGATTGCCGGTCTGTTCCAGTTCGGTGGCGATTTGTATCCCATGATCGGTATTGTCGCGGTGTTCATGGTCGGCCAGGCGCTGGAAGGCATGGTCCTGACGCCGTTGCTGGTGGGAGACCGGATCGGCCTGCACCCGGTGGCGGTGATCTTCGCCATCCTGGCTGGCGGCGAGCTGTTTGGTTTTACCGGTGTGTTGCTGGCATTGCCAGTGGCGGCGGTGATCATGGTCCTGGTGCGCCATATGCATGATTTGTATAAGGACTCGGATATCTACGGCGGTGTCGACGAATCCGAGGTGTAAGGTTTTTTGATCGCTCGTAGCGGGCAGTCTGGTTGCGTGCCAGGTTTGCCCGTCTCCCTCGTGTGGCTGTCACATGCGCCGCCAAAGAAACGGTCATAAAACCAGTGTGTTATCGCAAACCTTTGATTTTGCTTGTGGTCTGTCGCATTGTGCGGTCAGCCTCACGGGTATAAACTTCGCAAACTTTACACAGAGGCCACTAACGGTTCCTTTGGAACTGTTCAGTCAGCATGAAACCGATTCAGCTGCCCCTAGGTGTGCGTCTGCGTGATGACGCTACCTTTATCAATTACTACCCAGGCGCCAATGCCGCTGCACTCGGCTATGTCGAGCGGCTCTGCGAAGCCGACGCCGGCTGGACGGAAAGCCTGATTTACCTCTGGGGCAAGGACGGGGTAGGGCGAACGCATTTGTTGCAGGCGGCGTGTCTGCGCTTCGAACAACTGGGGGAACCGGCGGTGTACCTGCCGTTGGCCGAGTTGCTGGACCGCGGCATTGAAATCCTCGATAACCTCGAACAATACGAACTGGTCTGTCTGGACGATCTGCAGGCGGTCGCCGGCAAGGCGGATTGGGAAGAGGCGCTGTTCCATCTGTTCAATCGTCTGCGTGACAGCGGCCGGCGTCTGCTGATCGCCGCCTCGACGTCCCCGCGTGAACTGCCGGTGAAGCTGGCAGACCTCAAGTCGCGGCTGACACTGGCACTCATCTTCCAGATGCGCCCACTCTCTGACGAAGACAAATTGCGTGCCTTGCAGTTGCGCGCATCCCGTCGCGGCCTGCACCTGACCGATGAAGTCGGGCATTTTATCTTGACCCGCGGTACCCGCAGCATGAGCGCGCTTTTCGAGCTGCTTGAACGCCTCGATCAGGCCTCCCTTCAAGCCCAGCGCAAGCTGACAATCCCGTTCCTGAAAGAAACCCTTGGTTGGTAAAAAAACCTGATCAAACTCAGGTTTTACACGGGTTTCGGCATATTCCAGGCGTCAACAAACCCGCTTTCCTGCAAGAGGGCAGGCTGCGCAAAGGTTCAAAATGGGCTTAAGCGCTTAGATGTAAACGAGAAACCGAAAAGTCACATACAGATCGATTGAATTTGCAAATGAGGTCGATAGCGGGCATAGTCGCGGCTTCTTTAGAAACTATCAGCCACGGTCGTGCCCATGCTAAATCGCTTCGCACCCCTCGTGCCTCTCGCACTCGTCACCCTGTTGTTCGGTTGCGCTGCCCACTCTCCAGTGTCCCAGCAAGCGCCAAAACAGCAGGTTTCAAATTCAGTTACCGCGCAGTCTTCTTCCGTTCTTTTCCAGGAAGAGCTAGTTACCGATAAAGAACTGGCAGACTTCGCCGGCGGCAAGTCGTACCAGCTTCCGGTTCTCGCCGACAGCATCCTCGAACGTGGCATGTCCCTGATCGGTACCCGTTACCGTTTCGGCGGCACCTCCGAGGCCGGCTTCGACTGCAGCGGCTTCATCGGTTATCTGTTTCGTGAAGAGGCCGGCATGAACCTGCCGCGCTCCACCCGCGAAATGATCAACGTTGACGCTCCTCTGGTTGCTCGCAGCGCCCTCAAACCGGGTGACCTGCTGTTCTTCGCCACCAATGGTCG
This sequence comes from Pseudomonas sp. NPDC086112, assembly GCF_044746425.1. NCBI lineage: Bacteria > Pseudomonadati > Pseudomonadota > Gammaproteobacteria > Pseudomonadales > Pseudomonadaceae > Pseudomonas > Pseudomonas sp. NPDC086112. The sequence continues at coordinate 16,336 of NZ_JBIVCD010000007.1, forward strand.
TCGCGGTCGTGTCAGTCACGCCGGGATCTACCTGGGTGACAACCAGTTCATCCACTCCAGCAGCCGCAAAAGCGGTGGTGTCCGGATTGATAGTCTGGGCGACAGCTACTGGAGCAAAACCTTCATCGAAGCCAAACGCGCACTCGCGATGGCGCCGACTGCGGCCCCGGCTATCGTCACGGCTCGCAAGTAAGCGGACAGTTTATAAGGCGAACTTAAAGTCTTACTTGAAGTTTGCCGCGTAGCCGCTAGAATCCTGATCTATTATTGATGGCAAACCGCCTGCGTTCTGCGCAGGCGGTTTTCTTTTCTGCCTTTTCGGTGGAAAAAGCCGCAGCCAGATCAGGATGTTCTGTTTATGACGATGTCGGCCCGCCTCACACTCATATTCTTCGCAGCGCTGCTCAGCGCCTGCGCCAGCCGCACACCGCCACCTGCGCCGGTGGTTCGCGCTCCCATTGTTTTCGGTCCTTCCCAAGCCTTTTCCCCTGCGGCAGAAGACGTGCTGTTTCGCGCGCTGGGCCTGGTGGGAACACCTTATCGCTGGGGCGGCAACACGCCGGATTCCGGATTCGATTGCAGCGGTCTGATCGGTTATGTGTATCGCGATGTCGCAGGCATTTCCTTGCCGCGCTCCACCCGCGAGATGATCGGCATGCAAGCCCCCAGTGTCGGCAAGGAAGGCCTGCAAACCGGCGACCTGATTTTCTTCGCCACCAATGGCGGCTCCCAGGTCAGCCACGCCGGGATCTACGTCGGCGAAGGCCGCTTCGTACACGCGCCAGCCACGGGCGGCACGGTCAAGCTGGACAGCCTGTCCAAGGCTTACTGGCAGAAAGCGTACCTGAGCGCCAAGCGTGTCTTGCAACCTGAGCATTTGGCACATAATCCGTAGTTGTCATTAGCGCTCGCTTGAGGGATGACTCGCGCTGGGCGATAGGTTGGCGCTGTGCAATAAGCTGTAGGAGCGAGGCTTGCCCGCGAAAGCGGTGTGTCAGTCGATGTCAATGTTGACTGTGCTGCCGCCTTCGCGGGCAAGCCTCGCTCCTACGGTCAGAGCTGATTACTTGGCTGCGGACACGCGCCACACCTTGTTCCCCACATCATCCGCCACCAGCAAGCCGCCTTGCTGATCGATCACAACACCCACCGGCCGGCCCATGGCTTTTTCGTCGTCAGTGAGGAAGCCGGTGAGCACATCCACCGGCTGCCCGGTCGGTTTGCCGGCGGTGAACGGTACGAAAATCACTTTATAGCCGCTGTGAGGTTTTCGGTTCCACGAGCCGTGTTGGCCGATGAAGGCGCCTTGGGTGAACGGCGCGGGCAATTTGCTGCCTTCGGCGAACGTCAGGCCCAGTGACGCGGTATGCGGCCCCACCGCGTAGTCCGGGGCAATGGCCTTGGCCACCAGATCGGGTTTTTGCGGTTCGACGCGAATGTCGACGTGCTGGCCGTAATAGCTGTAGGGCCAGCCATAGAACCCGCCATCCTTCACGGATGTGATGTAGTCCGGCACCAGGTCGCTGCCGATTTCGTCACGCTCGTTGACGGCTGTCCACAGTGCGCCGCTCTGCGGTTCCCAGGCCAGGCCGTTTGGATTGCGAATCCCCGAGGCGAAGATTCGATGATTGCCGGTGGCGCGATCCACTTCCCAGATTGCCGCGCGACCTTCCTCCTGATCCATGCCGTTTTCGCCGACGTTGCTATTCGAGCCCACGGTGACGTACAGCTTGCTGCCATCCTTGCTGGCGATGACGTTTTTGGTCCAGTGATGATTCAGCGTGCCGCCCGGCAGGTCGACCACCTTGATGGGCTGCGACTTGATCGCCGTCTCACCGTTTTCATAGTGGAAACGCAGCAGGCGATCAGTGTCGGCGACGTACAGGTCATTGCCGACCAGGGTCATGCCGAAGGGCGAGTTGAGGTTTTCCAGGAATACTGTGCGGGTTTCGGCAACGCCATCGTGGTCCTTGTCCCGCAGCAGGGTGATGCGGTTCGGGCTGGGGACGCCGGCACCGGCACGGCCCATGACTTTGCCCATGACCCAGCCGCGAATGCCTTGGCCATCATCGGGTTTAGGCGGTGCGTTGGTTTCGGCCACCAGCACATCGCCGTTGGGCAACACATAGAGCCAGCGCGGATGATCGAGGCCTTCGGCAAACGCCGCCACTTGAGTCCCGGTGGCGGCGACAGGTTTCTTGCCTTCAGGCCAGCCGATCGCCGGGGCGATGTTCACCGTCGGGATCAGGGTTTTATTCGGTTCTGGCAGTTTGGGCGACGGGCCTGTGCCATCCGAGACTTGCAGGCTGGAGGTTTCACCACAGGCGGCGAGCCCTCCGGCGAGCGCGATGATGAAAACGAGTTGGGGTTTGCGCATTACTGATCTTCCCTATGAATGCATTGACGTAATCATAGAGAAGCGTAGACGTTCGATGGTTCAACCGGTCAGCCGCGGGCTTCCTTGAGCAGAACAGCGATGCCTGGATGGTAGTTGCCGGCTTCATTGCGCAACTTGCGGTAGGCGTAAGGGAAGTACCAGGCCACGGCACAGGTGTGTTCCTTTTGCAGGTCGTCGACCATGTCCTGGAGTTCTTCCGGGGTGGCGCTGTGTTGGGCTTTTTGTGGCGCGACAAACAGACAGCCGAGTTTCAGATCGCTGGCGTAGCTGATTCGCTTCGCGTCACTGGTGATGTCCGCCAGTGCCTGCGTCAGGTTCAGGCTATTGACCCGTGGCCAGCGCTGGGTGGCCTGGAGATACGCGCGCTCTTCGCTGCTGGCGATAAACAGATCGGCGCGGGCGTTGCGTTCGCCTTCTTCGATCTGTTTGCGGGTCGACGTCTGTGCCAGCGTGACCATTTCTGCCATCCAGGCCGCGGCGCAGAGCAGACCGAGGTTGGCGTTTTCGTCGTACCAGTAAGGTGTATCGTTATCGCCGCGCACGGCGTTGTAGCGGTCGATACAGTCAAACCAGCGTTCCAGCACCGGGCGCAGGAATTCCAGCTTCGGATTGCTGATGATCATGCCTTGCATGTGGCTCACCCTTGTTATTGTGTTGTCAGGTTGTGGCTCTTTGATATCACTGCTGACAGTGTGGCACAAGATTGGCGTCAGTTAATTGATCGACGGCAGTTATTCGCTCAGCGGCGCCCCGGCTTTAATTGACGCTCCATCCCCAACCCTCTAACCTTCGCGGCTTGTTTCAGGTGCTCTGTGACCTTGGTCGACAGAGTGAAACAGGGAAGCCGGTGAGTGAATTTCTTCCAGCGAAGAATGATCACGATCCCGGCGCTGCCCCCGCAACGGTAAATGAGTAAAAGCTGCGCGAGGGCCTGTCATCAGGCCCTAGCCACTGTGTCGACTGTCGACATGGGAAGGCGCGCAGTCAGGCGCAAGCCGCTCATGAGCCCGGAGACCGGCCTGATTCATCCAACGGCATCACGGTGGGCGATGCCAGGCTTCTTGCCGTCTATTCTTGTGCCTGCCCGCCGTTATCCAGCCTCAACGGAGAGCTCCCCCATGACTGATACTCCCGATCGTGACGAACGCTATCTGGCGCGCATGCTGCGAAAAAAAGCGGTGATCGACGAACGCATCGCCAACTCGCCGAATGAATGCGGTTTGCTGCTGGTGCTTTCCGGTAACGGCAAAGGCAAAAGCAGTTCGGCGTTCGGCATGCTTGCGCGGTCCATGGGCCACGGCATGCAGTGCGGCGTGGTGCAGTTCATCAAGGGGCGCACCAGCACTGGCGAGGAGCTATTTTTTCGGCGCTTCCCGGAACAGGTGCGTTTTCATGTAATGGGCGAGGGCTTTACCTGGGAAACCCAGGACCGTCAGCGCGACATCGCCGCCGCCGAAGCCGCCTGGGCAGTGTCCCGCGAATTGCTGCGTGATCCGGCCATCGGTCTGGTGGTGCTCGATGAGTTGAACATCGCCCTCAAGCACGGTTACCTCGATCTCGATCAGGTGCTCAGCGACTTGCAGGCCCGTCCGCCGATGCAGCACGTGGTGGTCACCGGTCGCGGCGCCAAGCCCGAGATGATCGAACTGGCCGACACGGTCACTGAAATGGGCATGATCAAACACGCCTTCCAGGCCGGAATCAAAGCGCAAAAAGGCGTCGAGTTGTGAACTGCACTTTATGAATAGCCATCGTCAATGCCCGGCGGTACTGATCGCCGCACCGGCCTCCGGTCAGGGCAAGACCACCGTCACCGCCGCGCTCGCCCGTTTGCATCGCAATCAGGGGCGCAAGGTTCGTGTGTTCAAATGCGGCCCGGACTTTCTCGACCCGATGATTCTCGAGCGCGCCAGCGGTGCGCCGGTCTATCAACTCGACATGTGGATGGTCGGCGAGCAAGAAAGTCGACGGCTATTGTGGGAAGCCGCTGGCGAAGCCGACCTGATCCTCATCGAAGGCGTCATGGGGCTATTCGACGGTACGCCGTCCAGCGCCGATCTGGCGCGGCACTTCGGTGTGCCGGTGCTCGGCGTGATCGACGGCACCGCCATGGCACAGACCTTTGGCGCGCTGGCCCTGGGCCTTGCGCGTTATCAGCCGGACTTGCCGTTTGCCGGTGTGCTGGCCAATCGGGTCGGCACCGTGCGCCATGCGCAGTTGCTCGAAGGCAGCCTGACTGAAGGCTTGCGCTGGTATGGCGCGCTGTCCCGGGAGACCGGGATCGAATTGCCGAGTCGGCATCTCGGCCTGGTTCAGGCCAGCGAACTGAATGATCTCGACCTGCGTCTCGATGCGGCCGCCGACTCATTAGCCAGCAGTTGCGACGTGGCGCTGCCGCCAGCCGTGGAATTCGCCGCGCCTGAAATAATCGCAGCCGAACCGTTGCTGGCCGGTGTTCGGATTGCCGTGGCCCGGGACGAAGCTTTCGCGTTTACCTACGGCGCGAGCCTGGATCTGCTGCGGGCCATGGGCGCCGAATTGACTTTCTTTTCGCCGATCCGCGACAGCGAATTACCTGAGGCAGACAGCCTCTATCTGCCGGGCGGTTACCCTGAATTGCACCATGTAGCGTTGTCGCAAAACACGCCGATGCGATCCGCGATCCGCGCTCACCACGCGGCGGGCAAACCGTTGCTGGCCGAGTGTGGCGGCATGCTGTATCTGCTGGATTCCTTGACCGATGTCGAGGGCACTCGCGCTGAACTGGTTGGCTTGCTGGCCGGTGATGCGGTGATGCAGAAGCGTCTTGCCGCGCTGGCCTTGCAGGCGGTCGAATTGCCGGAAGGTTTGCTGCGTGGGCACACCTATCACCACTCGCTGACCAGCACCGAGCTTGAGCCGATTGCTCGTGGTTTGAGCCCCAATGGCGGGCGAGGGGCGGAGGCGGTTTATCGTGAGGGGCGGATGACGGCTTCTTATGTGCATTTTTATTTTCCGTCCAATCCATCGGCGATTGCAGCGCTGTTTGTGCCTGACCTTGAGGACGCCTTCGCGAGCAAGCCCGCTCCCACAGGGGAACGCATTTCAAATGTGGGAGCGGGCTTGCTCGCGAAGAGGCCATGACGGACAACGCATTTTCCGAAGCCGAACGAGCAGCCGTTTACCGAGCCATCGCCGAGCGCCGCGACATGCGGCACTTCAGCGGCGGCACCGTCGAACCCGAGTTACTGCGTCGTCTACTTGAAGCCGCGCATCAGGCCCCGAGTGTCGGCCTGATGCAGCCCTGGCGTTTCATCCGCATCAGCGACCGGGTACTGCGCGGCAAGATTCAGCAGTTGGTGGAAGAAGAACGCATCCGCACCGCCGAAGCCCTCGGCGAGCGCTCCGACGAATTCATGAAGCTCAAGGTCGAAGGCATCAACGACTGCGCCGAGGTGCTGGTCGCCGCGCTGATGGACGATCGTGAGCGGCACATTTTCGGCCGTCGTACGCTGCCGGAAATGGACATGGCCTCGCTGTCCTGCGCCATCCAGAACCTTTGGCTCGCGTCCCGCGCCGAAGGCCTGGGCATGGGCTGGGTGTCATTGTTCGAGCCACAAGCGCTGGCGGACTTGCTGGGTTTACCGGCCGGGGCCAAGCCGTTGGCCGTTCTTTGCCTGGGGCCGGTCAAGGAATTCTATTCGGCGCCGATGCTGGTACTCGAAGGCTGGGCGCAGGCGCGTCCACTCAGCGAATTGCTGTATGAAAATTATTGGGGAGTGAGTCAATGAGTGTGGCGTTGTTGAGTGTCGCCGCGGTCGCGCTGGATGCGCTGCTGGGTGAGCCCAAACGCTGGCATCCGCTGGTGGCGTTCGGTCGTTTTGCCGATCGCATCGAGCAACGTTTCAACTCCGGCGGCCGCGGCTGGCGCAGTCACGGCGTCACGGCCTGGGTGATGGCGGTCGTGCCGCTGACCTTGCTGGCCACCGCACTTTCCTGGGCGCCTTACGTTGGTTGGATTGTCGAGATTCTCTTGCTCTATTGTGCCCTCGGCATGCGCAGTCTCGCTGAGCATGTCGAGCCGGTGGCCAAGGCCCTGCGCAGCGATGATCTGATCGAGGCGCGCAAACGTGTTGGTTATCTGGTCAGCCGTCAGACCAGCGAACTGGATGAAACCGAAGTCGCCCGCGCCGCCACCGAATCGGTGCTGGAGAACGGCAGCGATGCGGTATTCGCCGCGCTGTTCTGGTTTGCCGTGGCGGGCGCGCCCGGCGTGGTGCTTTATCGCCTGAGCAATACCCTCGATGCGATGTGGGGTTATCGCAACGAACGCTTCGAACGTTTCGGTTGGGCTGCGGCGAAGATCGATGATGTTCTGAACTACATTCCTGCACGCCTGGTGGCGTTGACCTACGCGCTGCTGGGTAAAACCCGACTGGCGCTGAAGTGCTGGCGTACCCAGGGTCCGACCTGGGACAGCCCGAATGCCGGGCCGGTGATGGCGGCCGGTGCTGGCGCGCTGGGTGTCGAGTTGGGCGGGGCGGCGATTTATCACGGTGAACTGCATCAGCGTCCGCAGTTGGGCGAAGGCGTGCCGGCGGATGCCGAGTCCATCGACCGTGGCTGGCAATTGGTCCAGCGCGGGGTATGGTTATGGCTGCTGATTCTCTGCGTGGGGGCTGAATTCTATGCTTGAACACGGTGGCCGCTTGCGCAAGGCGGCGCTTGAATACGGCATTGCCGAAGCCGATTGGCTCGACCTGTCCAGTGGCCTGGCGCCTTGGCCATTCCCGGTTCCGGACATCCCGCTGCGGGCCTGGGCGCGGTTGCCGGAAACCGATGACGGTCTGGAGCAGGCTGCCTGCGACTATTACGGTGCGGCTCAAGTGTTGCCGGTGGCCGGGTCGCAAATGGCGATCCAGTTGCTGCCGCGCTTGCGCCGGGCCGGCAAGGTCGGCGTGCTGTCGCCGTGTTACGCCGAACACGCCCAAGCCTGGCGTCGCAACGGGTACATCGTGCGTGAAGTGCTGGAGTCGGAAGTCGATTTCTTTCTCGACAGCCTCGACGTGCTGGTGGTGGTCAACCCGAACAATCCCACGGGGTTGGGCCTGACTCCGGCTCGCCTGCTGGATTGGCATGCGCGGCTGGCCCAGCGCGGAGGCTGGCTGGTGGTGGACGAGGCGTTCATGGACAACACCCCGCATTTGAGTCTGGCGCCGTTCGCCAATCAGATCGGCTTGATCGTGCTTCGCTCCTTCGGCAAGTTCTTCGGCCTGGCCGGTGTGCGACTGGGGTTTGTGCTGGCCGAGCGCAAGTTGCTCAAGCTGCTGGCCGAACAGGTCGGACCCTGGGCGGTCAGTGGGCCGACCCGAGTGTTGGGTCAGGCGTGCCTGACGGATACGGACGGGCACACCCGACAGCGCATTCGTACCGACGAGGCCGGCGAGCGTCTGGCGTTGCTGCTTGAACAGTACGGTTTCAAACCTCAGGGCGGCTGCGCATTGTTCCAATGGCTGATCATCGAGTGCGCCGAAGCACTGCACGAATTCATGGCCCGGCGCGGCATTCTGCTGCGGTTGTTCACCCACAACAGCAGCCTGCGGTTTGGCTTGCCCGCCGATGAAGCGGATTGGCTGCGTCTTGAGCAAGCGCTTGAAGCCTACGTTAAGGAAGCGCAATGACTACGTTGATGGTGCAGGGCGCGACTTTGATGGTGCAAGGCACCACGTCCGACGCCGGTAAAAGCACTCTGGTGACGGCGCTGTGTCGCTGGGTGACGCGTCAAGGCGTGAGCGTCGTGCCGTTCAAACCGCAGAACATGGCCCTCAACAGCGCGGTGACCGCCGACGGTGGCGAGATTGGCCGCGCTCAAGCGGTGCAGGCCCAGGCCGCCAACCTTGAACCGCACACCGACATGAACCCGGTGCTGCTCAAGCCCAATAGCGATACCGGCGCCCAAGTGATCATTCATGGTCGCGCGGTCACCACCATGAATGCTGTCGCCTATCACGACTACAAAGCCATCGCCATGCAAGCGGTACTGGCCTCCCATGAGCGGTTGAGTGCGGCGTATCCGGTGGTGATGGTCGAAGGGGCGGGGTCGCCGGCAGAGATCAACCTGCGGGCCGGCGACATCGCCAACATGGGGTTTGCCGAGGCGGTGGACTGCCCGGTCGTGTTGATCGCCGACATCAATCGCGGTGGAGTTTTCGCGCATTTGGTCGGTACGCTGGAGCTGCTGTCCCCCAGCGAACAGGCGCGGGTCAAAGGCTTCATCATCAACCGTTTTCGCGGCGACATCGCCTTGCTGCAACCAGGCCTCGATTGGCTGGAGGCGCGCACTGGCAAACCGGTGATCGGCGTTTTGCCTTATGTGATGGACCTGCATCTTGAGGCCGAGGATGGTCTCGATCAGCGTCAGACCGATAAGGCCGATCAGGTACTCAACGTGGTGGTGCCGGTACTGCCGCGCATCAGCAACCACACCGATTTCGATCCGTTGCGCCTGCATCCGCAAGTGGACCTGCAATTCATCGGCCCCGGTCAGGCGATTCCGCCGGCCGACCTGATCATTCTTCCTGGCTCGAAAAGCGTGCGCAGTGACCTTGCGTACCTGCGGGCCAACGGTTGGGAGACGGCGATCTCGCGGCACTTGCGCTACGGCGGAAAAGTGCTGGGGATCTGCGGCGGTCTGCAAATGCTCGGCGAGCAGGTGCATGACCCGCTGGGCCTCGAAGGCGCGCCGGGTTCCAGTGCTGGCTTGGGCCTGCTGGCGTTCGAAACGCAGCTCGAAGAAGAGAAGCAGTTGCGCAATGTGCGTGGGCGCCTGGCGCTGGAAGATGCGCAGGTTAATGGCTATGAAATTCATGCCGGCGTGACCACCGGCCCAGCACTGGAAAATGCTGCGGTGCAGCTCGACGATGGTCGCTGCGATGGCGCGCAAAGTGTCGATGGGCAGCTTTTCGGCACGTATCTGCATGGCCTGTTCGAGTCACCGGCGGCGTGCAGTGCGCTGTTGCGCTGGGCCGGGTTGCAGGATGTGCAGGAGGTCGATTACCACGCTTTGCGTGAGCGCGATATCGAACGGTTGGCGGATCTGGTGGAGAAGCATCTGGATACTTCGCTGTTGCGTGAACTCTGTGGGATTTGAGGTGGTGCTGAGGGCCTCTTCGCGGGCAAGCCTCGCTCCTACGGTATGGAGGTGTTTGCAGAATTCGTGAACGCCCCAACCCCTGTAGGAGCGAGGCTTGCCCGCGAAGAGGCCTGCCCCGACACCGCACATTTTAAGGAATGACCATGTTGCAACTGATCCTCGGCGGCGCCCGCTCCGGCAAAAGCCGTCTGGCTGAAAAACTGGCGACAGACAGTCAGCTCCAAGTCACTTATATAGCCACCTACATCGCCACCAGCCAATCTCAAGACGGTGAAATGAACGAACGGGTGGCCCATCACCGCGCCCGTCGTCCGGCCGAATGGGCATTGATCGAAGAACCGCTGGAACTGGCCCGTGTACTGCGCGAAAACGCCAGTGCCGATCGTTGCTTGCTGGTGGATTGCCTGACGCTGTGGCTGACCAATCTGCTGATGCTCGACGATGCCGAGCGCTTGTCGGCCGAACGCGAAGCCCTGCTGGACTGCCTGGCGTCATTGCCGGGTGAAATCATTTTTGTCAGCAACGAGACCGGCATGGGTGTCGTGCCGTTGGGCGAATTGACTCGCCGCTATGTCGATGAAGCCGGTTGGCTGCATCAAGCCTTGGCCGAGCGCTGTCAGCGAGTCGTCCTGACCGTTGCCGGCCTGCCCCTGACTTTGAAAGGAACTGCGTTATGACTCACGCCTGGTGGCTGAACCCGTGTAAGCCAATCGACGCGCAAGCGGTCGAACAGGCGCTGGTACGTCAACAGCAACTGACCAAACCTGCCGGCTCACTCGGCCGGCTCGAATCGGTGGCGGTGCAACTGGCCGGGTTGCAGGGGCAGGTCAAGCCGACACTCGATCAGCTGTGGATTGCGATTTTTGCCGGTGACCATGGTGTGGTTGCCGAAGGGGTGTCGGCGTTTCCGCAGGAAGTCACCGGGCAGATGCTGCTCAACTTTGTCAGCGGCGGCGCGGCGATCAGCGTGTTGGCGCGGCAGTTGGGGGCTTCCTTGGAAGTGGTGGATCTCGGCACCGTCACGCCGTCGTTGAATCTGCCGGGTGTGCGTCACCTGAACATCGGCCCGGGCACGGCGAATTTCGTTCAGGGGCCGGCGATGACTCAGGCTCAGGGTGAACTCGCTTTGCAGGCCGGCCGCGACAGTGTGCAGCGCGCCATCGCAGCCGGCGCGCAGTTGTTCATCGGTGGCGAAATGGGCATCGGCAACACCACCGCGGCCAGCGCGTTGGCCTGTGCGTTGCTCGATTGCCCGGTGGTGCATCTGGCTGGCCCGGGTACTGGATTGAGCGCGGCGGGTGTCAGCCATAAAGCCCAAGTCATTGAATGTGCCTTGGTGTTGCATGGCGCTCAGCGTGGAGATGCGCTGCAAACTTTGTTCAACCTCGGCGGTTTCGAAATCGCTGCGCTGGTCGGCGCGTACCTGGCCTGTGCTCAGGAAGGTATCGCGGTGTTGGTCGACGGGTTTATTTGCAGCGTCGCCGCGCTGGTGGCGGTGCGTTTGAATCCGGCCTGCCGTGAGTGGTTACTGTTCGGTCATCGCGGCGCCGAGCCAGGCCATCGCCATGTGCTCGAAACCCTGAACGCCGAACCGTTGCTGGACCTTGGCCTGCGACTGGGCGAGGGCAGTGGTGCGGCATTGGCCGTGCCATTGTTGCGTCTGGCCTGCGACCTGCACGGGCAGATGGCGACGTTCGCCGAAGCCGCAGTGGCGGATCGCCCGGCATGACCTTGCGCCTGGACCTGTTGCGCCATGGCGAAACCGAACTCGGCGGCGGTTTGCGCGGCAGTCTCGACGATGCGCTGACCGGCAAGGGTTGGGCGCAGATGCGCGCCGCGGTGATCGAGCAGGGGCCCTGGGATCGACTGGTCAGTTCGCCGTTGCAGCGTTGCGCGCGCTTTGCGCAAGAGCTTGGGGCGCAACTGGGTTTGCCGGTGCAACTGGATAAGGACTTGCAAGAACTACACTTCGGCGCTTGGGAAGGGCAGAACGCCGCGGCGTTGATGGAAACCAGCGCCGAGGCGTTGGGCTTGTTCTGGGCCGATCCTTATTCGTTCACGCCGCCAGACGGTGAGCCGGTGGCGGACTTTTCTGCGCGAGTGTTGGCGGCCATCGAACGGCTGCACGCGGCCTATGAGGGGGAGCGGATCTTGCTGATCAGCCATGGCGGCGTCATGCGTTTGTTGCTGGCCCAAGCGCGCGGATTGCCGCGTGAGCAGTTGCTCAACGTTGAAGTCGGCCACGGCGCGTTGTTTTCGTTGTCGGTCGAACCCGGCATCTTGTTAAGGGAAGCGATCTGACCATGTTGCCGTTCTGGATCGCCCTGCAATTTTTGAGCAGCCTGCCAATTCGTTTGCCGGGTATGCCGACGCCAGAGGAACTGGGCCGGTCGCTGCTGTTTTATCCGCTGGTCGGTTTGCTGTTCGGCGCCATTCTGTGGGGGCTGAACTGGCTATTGCTGGGCGCGCCATTATTGCTTCACGCCGCATTGCTGCTCAGTGTTTGGGTCGTGCTCAGCGGCGCGTTGCATCTGGATGGCCTGGCCGATAGCGCCGATGCGTGGCTCGGGGGTTACGGCGACCGTGAACGCACCTTGACCATCATGAAAGACCCGCGCAGCGGGCCGATCGCCGTGGTGACGCTGGTCTTGGTATTGCTGCTCAAGTTTGTCGCGTTGCTGGCGTTGATCGAACAGCAGCACAGCGTGGTCCTGATCATCGTTCCACTGCTTGGCCGCAGCGCGTTACTGGGCTTATTCCTCTCCACACCTTACGTGCGTCCCGGTGGGCTGGGGCAGGCGCTGGCCGACCATCTGCCGCGTTTGGCCGGCAAACAGGTGTTGGTGATCAGTGCGGTGGCCTGTGTGCTGATGGCTGGCCTCAGCGCCGTATGGGCGCTTGCACTGGCGGCAGCGGTGTTTGTCTGGTTGCGGCAAGTGATGGTGCGACGATTGGGCGGGACGACGGGCGATACGGCGGGGGCGTTGCTGGAATTGCTGGAGGTGGCGGTACTGGTGGGGCTTGCACTGCTCTGAGCCCCTGTAGGAGCGAGGCTTGCCCGCGAAGGCGGAGTGCCAGTCGATATCAATGTTGACTGTGCCGCCGCCTTCGCGGGCAAGCCTCGCTCCTACGGTAATATGTGTCGAAAGATTTGCTTTCATTTAACCGCGGGTATATACACGCACTATGCTTCCTTCTCAATGTTTGTGCACTAACCTGCGTCGCGCCGCTCGTGGCGTCAGCAGGCATTACGACGGCGCCCTCGACGGCTTCGGGATTAACGTTGCCCAGTATTCTCTGCTGTGCAATCTGCAGCGTCTGGATCAGCCAAGCATCTCGTCCCTGGCCGAAGCCATGGGCCTGGATCGCAGCACTCTCGGGCGTAATCTGCGGGTGCTGGAGGGCGAAGGTCTGGTGACGCTGGTTGAAGGCGAGGACATGCGCAATCGCATCGTCCTGCTCACCGAGGCAGGCCGCGAACGCCTGGCGGCGGCGTTGCCAGCCTGGGAAGCGGCGCAGCAGCGGTTGATCGATCGCCTGGGTGCCGAGAAGCGTGAAATTTTGCTGAAGTTGCTGGATGAACTGGCTTGAGGCCAGTTTGTTCGATCTTAAGCGGGTATATACCCGCTACCGGAGAACAAGAATGACATCGATGTGGCGTACATGCGGTTGGGTTCTGTTGGGGAGTGCGCTGATTCTGGCGTTGTCATTGGGTGTGCGACACGGCTTCGGGCTGTTTTTGGCACCCATGAGTGCCGAGTTCGGCTGGGGTCGCGAAGTGTTTGCCTTCGCCATTGCTTTGCAGAACCTGATCTGGGGCCTGGCCCAGCCATTCACCGGCGCACTGGCCGACCGCTTTGGCGCTGCGAAGGTGGTGTTGATCGGTGGTGTTCTGTACGCCTTGGGTCTGGTGTTCATGGGGCTGTCCGATTCGGCGGTGACCTTGTCCTTGAGCGCGGGGCTGTTGATCGGTATCGGCCTGTCAGGCACCTCGTTTTCGGTGATCCTCGGCGTGGTCGGTCGTGCCGTGCCACCGGAAAAACGCAGCATGGGCATGGGGATCGCCAGCGCCGCCGGTTCTTTCGGTCAATTCGCCATGTTGCCCGGCACGCTGGGGTTGATCGGCTGGCTTGGCTGGTCTGCGGCATTGCTGGTGTTGGGTCTGGTGGTGGCGCTGATCGTGCCGCTGGTGAGCATGCTCAAGGACAAGCCGCTGCCGGTTCTCGGACACGAGCAAACCCTCTCTGAAGCGCTGCGCGAAGCCTGTTCCCATTCAGGATTCTGGCTGTTGGCGTTCGGTTTTTTTGTCTGCGGTTTTCAAGTGGTGTTCATCGGCGTGCACTTGCCGGCTTATCTGGTGGACCAACACTTGCCAGCCTCCGTCGGCACCACGGTGCTGGCGCTGATTGGTCTGTTCAATATTTTCGGTACTTATACGGCGGGTTGGCTTGGCGGGCGGATGTCCAAGCCGCGCTTGCTCACTGGTTTGTATCTGTTGCGGGCGGTGGTGATTGTGCTGTTCCTCTGGGCGCCGGTCACTCAGGTCACGGCTTATCTGTTCGGCATGGCGATGGGGTTTCTCTGGTTGTCTACGGTGCCCTTGACCAATGGCACGGTGGCGACCTTGTTCGGTGTACGAAATTTGTCCATGCTCGGTGGGATCGTTTTCCTCTTCCATCAGCTCGGCTCGTTCCTCGGCGGCTGGTTGGGTGGGGTGGTGTATGACCGAACCGGGAGTTATGACTTGATCTGGCAGGTGGCGATTCTCTTGAGTCTGGTGGCCGCAGCTCTGAACTGGCCGGTGCGCGAGCAGCCGGTGGCGCGTCTGCAAACCCGGATGAGTGCTGCATGAACAGTCTCTGGCCGCAGATGGCTGCTATCGGCGTCGGCATATTGTTACTGGCCCTGGCATGGTGGGGCTGGCATCAGGGTGGCCTGGCATTGATGCAGCTGGGCATGGGTGCTTGCTAGCGAGCGGCGAAGGCGAGTAATTTCGTTTTCTGACGATTGTTCAAGGATGCACCGACATGCTGATGCGCTGGCTTGCAGTTCCCGCATTGTTGATGGCTTTTACCGGGCTGGCCCAGGCGGCAGAATGCCCGGAGTTGCTACAAGGCTCTTTGCCCAAGCTGCGCGCCAAGGAATCCATCGATCTGTGCCAGCGCTTTGCCGGCAAGCCGCTGGTGGTGGTCAATACCGCGAGTTTCTGTGGCTTCGCTCCGCAATTCAAAGGCCTTGAGGCACTGTATCAGCGTTACAAGGATCAAGGGCTTGAGGTGGTGGGTGTTCCATCCAATGACTTCAAGCAAGAGTCCAAGGATGGCGAAGAGACTGCCAAAGTCTGTTACGTGAACTACGGCGTCACCTTCACCATGACCGAGCCGCAGAAAGTCCGCGGCGATGACGCAACGCATTTGTTCAAGGTTCTCGCGGAACAAAGCAGTTCGCCGAAGTGGAATTTCTACAAGTACGTGGTCGATCGCCAAGGCAAGGTGATCGCCAATTTCTCCAGCCTGACCAAGCCGGATAATCCTGAGTTCATCGAGGCGGTGGAGAAAGCCCTCGCATCGAAACCCTGATCGACGCGCACTAAAAAGCCCCGCCTCTGTACAAGAGCGCGGGGCTTTTTCAATTCAGGCGGCGAGGGAGTCGCCGTGAATCATCAGAAACGGTATGTTGCGCCAACACCGAAACCGTTCGCATAGTTTTCATACTCTGCGCTGTAGTTCTGACGGCCGTTGCTGTTATTGACCTTGACCGACTCTTCGCGCAGGTACGAGTACGCTACGTCGATGGTCAGGTCGTCGGTCGGGCTCCAGCCGGCGCCCAGGCTGAAAATCTTGCGATCGCCAGTCGGAATGCGCGGGGATCGGTTTTCGTTATTGGTCGGTGCCTGGTCAACGGACAGGCCGGTACGCAGAACCCATTGTTTGTTCAACTGGTACGAAGCGCCGATGGCGTGCGCCCAGGTGTCGTGCCAGTTCTGCTCTTCGGTGATGGTGCCGAACTGGCCATTGAGGAGGGCCGGAACGCCTTTGTTTTCGACGGTGATTTCTTTCAGGCGGCTCCAGCGAGTCCAGGTGCTACCTGCGTAGAGCGTCCACTGGTCATCCAGTTGATGAGTGACCGAGAAGTCGACCGACTCAGGCGTGGTGATATCCAGAGATGCATCGTACTTCTGGTTCGGGTTCTGACCAACGGCACGGAGGAGGTTGTAATTGACCTTGGTGTCGCCTTCGAGCTTGTACTTCACTTTCGAGTGGTAGGTCAGGCCGACGCGCGTGCTGTCGGTGGCTTGAACCAGCACGCCGATGTTGTAGCCCAGCGCGGTGTCGTCACCCTTGATCTTGACCTTGCCGTCCGGTGCGGCCTGAGTGATCGACAGGTTCGATTCCAGGGTGCCGGCAATGTGGTTGATGGTCGGACCAAAACCGATCGATACCTTGTCGTTGAAGGCGTAGCTGACGGTTGGCTGAAGAGTCACGATTTTGACTTCGCTCTTGCTGCCGAAGTATTTGCCGGCGAAGCCGTTCTCGTAGTCGGTCACCAGGCCGAATGGAGCGTAGACGCCGAAACCGAATGCCCACTGGTCATCGATTGGCTTTACGTAGTAGCCCATGGGCACGCCCATGAAAGGGACCATGTCACCTTTGTTGGTGCCACTATTCGGACTGGAACTCGCATCACTGATATCAGCGTGCGCGTCGATAAATGCAACACCACCGGTTACTTGTTCGCGCTTGAGGCGAGACATGCCGGCAGGGTTACCAAAAACTGTAGATGCGTCGTCGGCAGATGAAGATCGCCCGGCAAAACCTGTCCCCATCCCGCTGATGCTTTGTTCGTTGAGTGCGAAGCCACTTGCGAAGAGTTGGGTGGATGCCATGGCAACGGCGAGGCTAATGGTGGTTTTGAGCATTACTTTTTTCATTATTAGAATTCCTGGTGATCACCGGGGCGGAAATTACCAAGATTTTCGTCTGGGCGCTATAGCCTGTAACGCTTGAGTTAGAGCGGTTTTGTAGGACAATCCGACCAAAATCGCTGCCTGTTGTGCGATTTTCGGAAATGGGTGGATCAGCAGGCGACCTGATTCAACGATGAAACACAGGTCTGCCACGCGTAGGTGAAATCTCGCAGGCGACCTTGGGGCTGGAAAGTCTGGCGCCAGATTCGGGCCATTCCCAACAAGTCATCGGAGGCGGGGAGGGGAGTGTTCTGTTCTTCTACCAGCAGCCAGGCAATGGCGGTGGCGTAACGCAGGTTGACGGTCAATTCCAGATGCGGCCCGCTGAGAAAAGCATGCTGGCTGGCAAGGCCGCGGACCAGGCTTGCCCGATCCGGGTCCAGGGCCAGATAGTGATCCCAAAGGGCCTGGTGGCGGGGTTCGGTGATTCGGTACAGGCCGTGTCCACGGCGGTCATGCAGAGCTGAACCAAGGGCTGACTGACTGGCGGCGATGCCCAGCAGCAGGGATTCGGCAGTTGCGCTATGGCGTCCGAGGTAGATCAACGTCGGACGGATCACATAACGACACAGTTCGCTGGCAGCGATTCCCATAAAGCCCTCGAAACATGAGGTGGTCGGCGATACCTGAAGGGCCTTGGCAGCAGTGGATCGATTCAGGCTCGCCGCAAGCGGATCAAGCCGCTTGAGTTGAAGTGTAGTGTCATTATTTCGCTGTAAAGGACTGTTTTTAAAATATTTCCGGCTTCGAGTTATAACCGTTATATCGGTTGGTGCTTAGCCGCAGGTCACGAAATGAGAAATATCGGGCAATAAAAAGCCCCGCTTTTCAGCAGGGCTTTTTAGGTTTTCAGCTTTTCTGGCGTCTCAGGCAACCAGTGCCTGGCGAGTACGCTCGATCACAGCCTGCAGCGGTTCTGCGCTGGAGTATTGATCAGGGTACAGGCGTTCGCTATGACGAGCGATGCCGTGTTCGTTGACCAGAGTGAAGCTGAAGCAGCCTTTGCGAGCGGCCATGATCAGGCAGTTCATTGGAGCAAAAGCGTTGGTTAGGGTGCGAATGGCATCCTGAGTGTGGATTTGAGTGGACATAATTG
The DNA here is from genome assembly GCF_044746425.1 of Pseudomonas sp. NPDC086112. Taxonomy (NCBI): domain Bacteria; kingdom Pseudomonadati; phylum Pseudomonadota; class Gammaproteobacteria; order Pseudomonadales; family Pseudomonadaceae; genus Pseudomonas; species Pseudomonas sp. NPDC086112. The sequence goes on from NZ_JBIVCD010000007.1 coordinate 33,929, forward strand.
GTGTTCCTACAAGCGACACGGATAAGAACCGTGCAAAGTTAAAACGTTCCAGTGACGACGACCACCATTGGTCGAACGAAGAACCCGACTGGAACAAAGCAGCCAGTTTGAAGCGCTGATAAATTGGCGCGCTTGGGCTGGCAGGTAGGTACTTAGGAGGGCAGGCAACACATCAAGGGCAAAGGTTCTGGGCCCGGGGTGAAGATCCTGATCAATTTGCAGGCTGGTTCGGTCAGAGTAAGTGAGCTTGGCAACACCCTTTGCTTTCGATTCAAAGGCTGCGTTGGCGCAAGATTTACCTGGAAACCATCGAGGTGGTCGATCCCGTTTTGTCGGTGGAGGCTTCTCTTAGGGAAGGCTGACCGGGGGATTTGTTCGACCAGAATTGACTTTCAGCTTGGTACTAACGCCGCGGATACTAACGGATTGAACTGCAGAAGGGAAGGCTGTTTGTAAAAAAGCGCTGAAGTGCCTGTCGGCAAGTCTTGATTGAGCGGTCAAAGAGCAGGCCAGTGCCCCGCAATAGCCCAGAACCCGACCGTTGATCCGAGCGAACGAGCGAGTCAGGATCGACCGGCGGCACGGGTTGCTCGGGTTTATCCCCAGATGCTACCGAAAAGCGCGCCGAAAAAGCGCATCGATATAACCGCCTCACAGGGACTTGTGCACATAAATTGCGCGAACTGTCATCCCACTGTCATCCTCGCCTCAACGGGAGTGGGTGCCTGTAATGAAAATTTAAGTCAATGAAAAACATCGCTTTTTTTTACTGGTGAAAAAATCGTCAGTTTGACTGCGAGCCCCACGCCACACGGCTTTGCGCGAGTTCAAAGGCGGTTGTCCACTGAGTTATCCACAGCTTCTGTGGATTGTCCCAAGCGCTTGCTCTAGGACGGGCGTGCAGGCTTTTTTCGACTTTACCTGTACGAAAAAAAGAGTAGAGTGGCGCGCCTTCCGATCTGCCCTACAGTGCTTTATGAAGTTTCGCTCAGTATCAATCTCTGCTGCTTCCACCCCTCCCAGTGTTACCCCACCCAAGCGCTTTTCGATGCGTGTGGCCGAGTGGCTACTCGACAGCCCGCGCCTGGGCGAAAACTCCAACATCAAACACTTCGCCGGACGCTTGCTTAAGCAGCCTGCCCGTGAAGGCGTCGTGGCCGCGCAAAGCCGTCTCGGACAGTTAATGTGCCGCGAATGCGGTAACGCTCGGGATCGGCGCATTGGCCAGGAGCTCCTGCGTCAGGCCGCGCGTGCGGGCGACCGACGTGCGCAACAGGAACTGGGCCTGAGCGAAGACTGAGCTGTCCAAGACCTGACGCCTTGGTTAACCTTCACGCTTTATCGAATCGGCAGGAGTGGTTATGGCGATGGACTTGACCAGCGCATTGCTGGGGCTGGCGGGCGCCGGGTTGCCGTTACTGGTACTGGCCTGGCAACTTCAGCGTCGGGCGAGTGCGGGGCAGGCCGAGCTGGCGCTGCTGGAAGAGCGCCTTGCCATCGCCCAACTGACGCAGGACGGCTTGAATGCTCAGCTTGACACTTGCCGTGATGAAATCGCAGACCTGAGCCAGGCCAACGCCGCCAAACAGGCCGATCTGGCCGCCGTGCGCCGTGAAGTAGAACTGCTGCAGATCGAACGCGACGACGCCCGCGACGCATCTCACGCCTGGAACATCGAACGCGCCGGCAAAGAAGCTGAGTTGCGTCGCCTCGACGCTCAGGCCGCCTCTCTCAATGCCGAGCTGCGTGAGCAGCAGGAAAGCCATCAGCAGCGTCTCAACGACCTTCAAGGCTCGCGAGACGAGCTGCGCGCGCAATTCGCCGAGCTGGCGGGCAAGATCTTCGACGAACGTGAGCAGCGTTTTGCCGAAACCAGTCAGCAGCGTTTGGGGCAATTGCTCGATCCGTTGAAGGAGCGCATTCAGTCGTTCGAAAAGCGCGTCGAGGAAAGCTATCAGGCTGAAGCCCGCGAGCGCTTTTCCCTGGCCAAGGAACTGGAACGGCTGCAACAACTGAACCTGCGCCTGAGCGACGAAGCCACTAACCTGACGCGGGCCTTGAAAGGGCAGAAAACCCAAGGCAACTGGGGCGAACTGATTCTCGAGCGGGTGCTTGAGCACGCGGGTCTGGAGAAGGGGCGTGAGTATCAGACCCAGGTCAATCTCAAGGGGCCGGACGGTGAGCGTTTCCAGCCGGATGTGATTATTTACCTGCCCGGCGACAAGCAGGTCGTGGTCGATTCCAAAGTCAGCCTCACGGCCTATCAGCAATACGTGGCGGCCGAGGATGATGCCATCGGCCAGATCGCCATCAAGCAGCATGTGCTGTCCCTGCGCAGTCATGTCAAAGGCCTGGCCGGCAAGGACTACAAGCGGCTCGACGGCTTGCACAGCCTGGATTTCGTTCTGCTTTTCGTCCCGATCGAAGCGGCGTTTTCTGCGGCGTTGCAGGCTGAGCCGACGCTGTTTCAGGAGGCATTCGACCGCAATATCGTGATCGTCAGCCCGACCACGTTGCTGGCCACTTTGCGGGTCATCGATAGCTTGTGGAAGCAGGAGCGCCAGAGCCAGAACGCTCGGGAAATCGCCGAGCGCGCCGGTTGGCTGTACGACAAATTCGTGTTGTTTATTCAGGATTTGGACGAGGTCGGCAATCGCTTGCAGCAACTGGACAAGGCTTATAGCAACGCACGCAACAAGCTGACAGAAGGCCGTGGCAACCTGGTCAGTCGCAGCGAGCAGCTCAAGTTGCTCGGAGCGCGGGCCAGCAAGAGCTTGCCGGCGGACCTGCTGGAGCGGGCGATGACCGATGTCGATGGCTTGGCCGAACTGCCGGAGTAGCCGAAAAGCTTCGCGAGCAAGCCCGCTCCCACAGGGGGTTGTGGTTGTTCACTCTATTTGTGCCACAACGCCAATCCACTGTGGGAGCGGGCTTGCTCGCGAAGGCGTCAATCGCCCCACTGCAGAGTTCAAACCTGCCGCACTACAACGGCAAATGCCGACTCAACAACGCCCGCAACGCCGCCGGTTTCACCGGTTTGGCCAGGTAATCCAGGCCCGCTGCATGCACCTGGGCCACCGTCTCCGGCCGTCCATCGGCACTGATCACCACCCCAGGCACCGGCTCGCCCAGTTGCGTGCGTAACCAGGCCATCAACTCGGTCCCGGTCTCGCCATCATCCAGATGGTAATCCACCAGCGCCAGTTGCGGGCGCATGCCATCGCCGAGCAGCGTCGCGCATTCCTCACGGTTGCGCGCGGTCCAGACCTGACAACCCCAGCGCGTCAGCAAACTGTTCATGCCGATCAGGATGCTGTCTTCGTTATCGATACACAGCACCTGCGCGCCGCTGAGCAAATGGCCATTGAGTTCGGCCACTTTGGCCGGCGTCGCGGCTTGTACCCGAGCCAGCGGTACGCTGACACTGAACACACTGCCGCGACCCGGCCAGGAACGCACGCGCAAGGTGTGACCCAGCACGCGACACAGCCCATCGGCAATCGCCAGGCCCAGGCCCAGACCTTTCTCGGCCCGGGTCTGGTGGCTGTCGAGGCGTTTGAATTCTTCGAAAATCACCTGCAGTTTGTCTTCTGGAATACCCGGTCCACGGTCCCAGACCTCAAGGCATAGCTCGCCGTTGCGCCGCCGAACGCCGAGCAGCACCGGCCCTTTGGCGTAGCGGAAGGCGTTGGTCAGGAAGTTCTGCAAAATCCGTCGCAGCAGTTTGATGTCGCTATCGACCCGCAGCGCGCTGCCCCTGACGCGAAATTTCAGCCCCTGTTCCTGCGCCAGAGCCTTGAACTCGGCGCCCAGCGTATGGAATAAATCATTGAGCTCGAAGGGCTTACGATCAGGGTTGATCTTGCCATTTTCCAGGCGGGAAATGTCCAACAGGTCGCTGATCAGGTCCTCGGCCGAGCGTAGCGAACTGTCCAGATGATGAACCAGCTTGCGGGCTTCACTGGATAAATTTTCTTCCTGGTGGGAGAGGGCGGCAGAGAACAGCCGTGCAGCATTCAGCGGTTGCATCAAGTCATGGCTGACGGCAGCCAGGAAACGGGTTTTCGACTGGTTCGCCGATTCGGCGGTGCCCTTGGCTTCGGTCAGGGCAACGTTGAGTTGCGACAGTTCGTGGGTCCGTTCGATGACCCGTTGCTCGAGGCCTTCGTTGGCTTCGGTCAGCGCCTGTTCGGCCTCGCGGAACGCGGTGATGTCGGTAAAGCTCATGACGAAACCGCCGCCGGGCATCGGGTTACCGATCAGCTCGATCACTCGACCATTGGGGAACAACCGTTCGGAGGTATGGGCCCGGCCCTGACGCATCCAGTGCAAGCGACGGGCGACGTGCACTTGCGCTTCGCCGGGGCCGCACAGACCGCGCTCGGCGTTGTAGCGAATGATGTCGGCAATCGGCCGGCCAACGCTGATCAAACCGTCGGGGTAATTGAACAGTTCAAGGTAGCGCCGGTTCCAGGCCACCAGTTTCAACGACTGGTCGACCACGCTGATACCTTGGGTGATGTTCTCGATGGCGCCTTGCAGCAGGGCGCGGTTGAACTGCAGCACTTCCGAGGTTTCATCGGCGATCCGCACGACATCCTCGAGCTGCATTTCCCGGCCTTCGATGGCGGCTTTTACCACCGCCCGGGTCGAAGATGCGCCGAGTACGCCGGCCAGCAAGCGTTCGGTATGGGCGATCCATTCACCGTCAGCATTCTGGTTCGGGTTGAAGCCTTTGCCCTGACGGTAGGCGAAACGGATGAAACTCTGACGAGCGCGTTCTTCGCCGACAAAACGGGCAGCCAGTTGCAGCAAGTCGTTGATCTGTACTGCCAGCATTGAGCGGGCGTTGGGTCGCGCGCTGATTTCCTGGCCGATGAAGCGGCCGGCCTGCCAGTGCTCCGAAACCCGCGTGCGTGACAGTAGCGAGACCCAGGTGAACAAGGTGAAGTTGCCCGCCAGGGACAGCACCACGCCTTGAGTCAGCGGTGTGATCGGCAGGTTCAACGGGTTGCCTTGCAGCCAGGCCAGGCCTGGAAAACTGCTCAAGGGCAAGCCAAGACTGTTGGCGGCGATCGGCAACACCAACGTGTAGAACCAGAGGAACGTGCCGGCGGCCAGCCCGGCAAACACCCCACGACGGTTAGCCTGTTTCCAGTACAGCGCGCCAAGCATGGCCGGGGCCAGTTGGGTCACGGCGGCGAAGGCGATCTGGCCGATGGTTGCCAGGCTCGCGGTGGAGCCCAGCAGGCGATAACTGACGTAGGCCAACAGCAGAATGACCACGATGCTCACCCGGCGTACCGAAAGCATCCACTGGCGGAACACTTCGAATGGGCGCTCGGCGTTGTTACGTCGCAGCAACCACGGCAGCAACAGGTCGTTGGAAAGCATGGTCGACAGCGCCACGCTGGCCACGATCACCATACCGGTCGCCGCCGAAGCGCCGCCGATAAACGCCAGCATCGCCAGGGCAGGGTGAGATTGGGCCAGAGGCAGGCTGATGACGAATGAGTCCGGCAGCACCGAACTGGGCAGCAGCATCTGACCGGCCAGCGCGATCGGCACCACAAACAACGCCGCCAGCGCCAGATAGACAGGGAACACCCACTTGGCCAAACGCAGATCCTGGGGGTCGATGTTTTCCACCACGGTCACGTGGAATTGCCGGGGCAGGCAGATGATCGCCATCATCGCCACGCCGGTTTGCACCACCATGGACGGCCAGTTGATGGTTTCTTTCCAGTACGCTTCGAGGCGCGGGGCGAGCATGGCCTGGTCGAACAAGTCGTCGAAACCGTCGTACAGGCCGTAGGTCACGAACGCGCCGACTGCGAGAAAAGCGAACAGCTTGACCAGCGACTCAAAAGCAATCGCCAGCACCATGCCGCGGTGGTGTTCCGTGGCGTCGAGGTTGCGGGTACCAAAAACAATAGTGAACAGCGCCAGCACCAGGGATACGATCAGCGCCGTGTCTTGCGCGCGCGTGCCCATGGCGTCGGCACCGGCGCCGATCAGCAGGTTCACGCCCAACACGATGCCCTTGAGCTGCAAGGCGATGTACGGCAGCACGCCGACCAGACAGATCAGCGCCACCACCACCGCCAGCGACTGGGATTTGCCGTAGCGGGCGGCAATGAAGTCGGCGATGGAGGTGATGTTCTCCTGCTTGCTGATCATCACCATTTTTTGCAGGACCCACGGCGCGCACACCAGCAGCAGGATCGGCCCGAGGTAGATCGGCAGGAATGACCAGAGTTGCTCGGCCGCCTGGCCCACGGCACCAAAGAATGTCCAACTGGTGCAGTAAACGGCCAGCGACAGGCTGTACACCCAGGCACGCATCCGTGGCGGCAACGGCGTGCTGCGCCGATCACCGTAAAAGGCGATAGCGAACAGGATGGCCATATAGGCCAGGGCGACGGTGGCGATCAGTCCGATGGACAGTGACATGGGAACTCCAGACAAAAGACCTCCGGGGCTCCGCCCGGTCAGGACAGTCTCGCATGACCGCTTGAGTTAGTCAGTGTCGACCAAGGTCGTGACGTGGCGGGGTGTCGCAGGTTGGGAGTCAGTTCGATTTTTGGTGTGTTTGGGGGCCTCTTCGCGAGCAAGCCCGCTCCCACACTCGATCGTCAGTGAACACAAAATATGTGGGCACCCTCAATCCAGTGTGGGAGCGGGCTTGCTCGCGAAGGCGGCCTCACTGACTCAACGCAATATCGATTAACCGATGCAACTCTTCAACCTCCAGCGCCTGCGCTGCAAACAGGATGCGAAACACCGTCGGCGCCACCACCATATTGATCAGCCGATCGACACTCGGCTTCGGCTGATCGGGATAGCGATCCAGAATCGTCTGCAACTGCGCACCAATGATCGTCACGCAATAGCCCGGTGTGGCGCTGGATTGTACGTCGCGCATCATGTTGCGCCCGGGTTCGGAACTCATCTCGTCCAGATACTGCTCCGCCCAGGCCAGCACGTCACCGCGCAGGCTGCCGGTGTTGGCCGGTTCGCTGTCGGGGCGCATGCGGGCGAGGGCGACGTCGGCCAATAGCGCCGACAGATCACCCCAGCGCCGGTAAATAGTCGACGGCGTCACCCCGGCCCGGGCAGCGATTTGCGGCACCGTCACGCTGGCGCGATCCTGTTCTTCGAGGAGTGCGCGGACTGCCGAATGAATCGACTCTTGGACCCTGGCGCTACGACCACCTGGGCGTAAACCTTCTTTAATAGCCATACGGCGGACCTTAACACAAAGAATTTGCTTTAAGCGTTAGTCGGTAGCACACTCCGCAAAAGCAAAAAGTTAGCTTTTGCGGAGTGTGCCTATGTCCCGTCTCACGTCAAACCGTTCCAGCCTGTGGTTTCTGGCGATCACCTTACTCAGTTTTCTCGCCGCTTCCACCGCGCCAACGCCGTTGTATCACTTGTATCAAGAACACCTGCGGTTCTCGGCAGCGACCCTGACCCTGATTTTCGGCGTCTACGCCCTCAGCTTGCTGGCGGCGCTGCTCACGGTCGGTTCGCTCTCGGATTATCTGGGGCGCAAACCGGTGATTTTTACCGCCGTATTGCTGAACATGCTGGCGATGTTGCTGTTTATCAACGCCGACAGCGTTGCCTGGCTGATCAGTGCGCGGGTCCTGCAGGGTTTTGCCACGGGCATGGCCACCGCCGTTTTAAGTGCGGCGCTGCTGGACACTGACCGTCAGCAAGGGCCGATGGTCAATAGCGTCGCGCCGTTGCTGGGCATGGCGCTGGGTGCCATGGGTTGCGGCGTGTTGGCCGAGTTTGCGCCGCTGCCGCTGCAGTTGACCTATTGGGTGCTGTTCGCGCTGTTTGTGATGCAAGCGCTGTACGTCTGGCGCCTGCCGGAAAGCGTCACACGGCAATCGGGTGCCTGGGCCTCGCTACGCCCGACCCTGCATGTGCCGATTCAGGCGCGGCGTATGCTATGGCGGGTGCTGCCGATAGATCTGGCGGTGTGGGCGCTCGGTGGTTTTTTCGCTTCTCTGGCGCCTTCTCTGGTGCGGACCGCCACCGGGTCCACCTCGAATCTGATTGGTGGGGCTACGGTGGCCGTGTTGACAGTGACCGGCGCATTGATGATCTACACCTTGCGCAATCGGCCGGCCGACAAAGTCTTACTGTTGGGCGCGAGCCTACTGCCTGCGGGCGTTGCGCTGATTCTGCTAGCGGTAAACAGCGCCAGCCTGCCGTTGTTTTTCTTCGGCACTCTGGTGGCGGGCGGCGGTTTTGGCGCGGGTTTCCTGGGTGCCCTGCGAAGCATCGTGCCGCTGGCCTTGCCTCATGAGCGGGCGGGTTTGATGTCGGCGTTTTATGTACTCAGTTACTTGGCTTTCTGTTTGCCGTCGTTACTGGCCGGCAGTCTGACGCGGGCCTTTGGCCTGGTGGCAACCACCGATGGTTATGGTGCGGTGCTGATCATACTGTCGCTCGGTGCGCTGGTCGGGTTGATGCGTGTGCAGACTGTCAAAGTCTGTGGCGTCGATGTTCGATGACCGTTAGCCTTGGCACCGCCATTCATTTCGACGGACCGACCCATGAAGATCATCCGCAGCAAATCCTTCACTGGTGACCGCGCCTGGGCGGCGCTGGACATTGCCAACATGAATGGCATCACCACTCGTTTGCACTGGACCGATCAGCCCTATAAGTGGCATATCAACGACGGTCAGGAAGTGTTCGTGGTGCTCGATGGGCAGGTGCAGATGCGTTATCGCGAAGAAGGTCAGGAGAAGGAAACGCTACTCGAAGTCGGCGATATCTTTTATGCCTCGGTGGGCACCGAGCATGTGGCTTATCCGCTGGGTGTGGCGAGGGTATTGGTGATCGAGACTGAAGGCAGCGTCTGATGCATATCTGCAAAACAGATAACAGTTAGAGATATTACCCGTTATATCGATATTCTATTCGGATCTACCATGAACTCCCACCTCACGAGAGGACAGGAGTTCACCATGACCTGCACCCATAGCGTTAAACCCGGTATCAAACCGCTCAGTCATTTGCAGCACCCTCGAGAAGCCATCCGCCAATTCACCCCCAACTGGTTCGCAGCGACCATGGGCACGGGTGTATTGGCGCTCGCGCTTGCGCAATTGCCGGTGGCGAATCCCGGTCTGCATGCGTTTGCCGAAGGCCTGTGGCTGTTCAATATTGTCCTGTTTGTCATGTTCACGGCCATGTATGCCGCGCGTTGGGTCATGTTCTTCGACGAGGCGCGGCGGATTTTCGGGCACTCCACGGTTTCGATGTTTTTCGGCACCATTCCCATGGGCCTGGCGACCCTCATCAATGGCTTTCTGCTCTTCGGTTTGCCGCGCTGGGGTGACGGTGTGATTCATCTCGCCGAAGTGCTCTGGTGGCTGGACGTGGCCATGTCGCTGGCTTGTGGCGTATTGATTCCCTACATGATGTTCACCCGTCAAGAGCACAGTATCGACCAGATGACCGCGGTCTGGCTGTTGCCGGTGGTGGCGGCGGAAGTGGCGGCGGCCAGCGGCGGCTTGCTGGCGCCGCATCTGGTCGATGCTCATTCACAACTGGTGGTGCTGGTGACCAGCTACGTGCTCTGGGCCTTTTCCCTGCCGGTGGCGTTCAGCATTCTGACCATCCTGTTGCTGCGCATGGCGTTGCATAAATTGCCCCACGAAAACATGGCCGCCTCAAGCTGGCTGGCCCTTGGGCCGATTGGCACCGGTGCGCTGGGCATGTTGCTGTTGGGTGCCGACGCGCCAGCGATCTTTGCCGCCAACGGTTTGCCGGGTATCGGCGAGATCGCCGCAGGGCTTGGCTTGGTGGCCGGTATCACGCTGTGGGGCTTCGGGCTCTGGTGGATGCTGATTGCGCTGTTGATCACTGTGCGTTACTTGCGCGCCGGTATCCCGTTCAACCTCGGCTGGTGGGGCTTCACTTTCCCGTTGGGCGTCTATTCTTTGGCGACGTTGAACCTGGCGAGCACGTTGCACCTGACGTTTTTCAGTGTCTTTGGCTGTGTACTGGTGGCGTTGCTGGCGGTGATGTGGCTGATTGTTGCCAAACGCACGGTGCAGGGCGCATGGCGAGGTGAGTTGTTTGTTTCGCCGTGCATTGCAGGATTAAACAAATAACCGGCAAAGATTGGGTAATCTGTGGCCTGGATCGACGCTCGACATTCCAATAACAATTGCCACGCCACTTTTTATCCAACATCAGCTACCCAACATCAGGGACACATGGAAGATGAGTCACCCCTCGCAGTTCACCTTGCTTCGCACTCGGCGCTTCCTGCCGTTTTTTGTCACGCAGTCGCTGGGGGCCTTCAACGACAACATTTTCAAGCAGTCGTTGATCCTCGCCATTTTGTACCGGCTGACCATCGAGGGTGACCGTTCGATTTGGGTCAACCTGTGTGCGTTGCTGTTTATCTTGCCGTTTTTCCTGTTCTCGGCTCTGGCGGGGCAGTTCGGGGAAAAGTTTGCCAAGGACGCACTGATCCGTCTGATCAAGCTCGGGGAAATCGTGATCATGACGGTGGGTGCGGTCGGTTTCATGTTCGATCACCTGTCGCTGATGCTGGTCGCGTTGTTTGCCATGGGCACCCATTCGGCGCTGTTCGGGCCGGTGAAGTACTCGATCCTGCCGCAGGCGTTGCGCGAAGAGGAGTTGGTGGGCGGCAACGGTCTGGTGGAAATGGGCACCTTCCTGGCGATTCTCGCCGGAACCATTGGCGCCGGGATCATGATGTCGGCCAACAACTACGCGCCGGTCGTGTCCACGGCAATCATCGGTATCGCCGTGCTCGGTTACCTGGCCAGCCGCAGCATTCCCCGGGCTGCCGCGGCATCGCCGGAAATGCGTTTGAACTGGAACATTTTCAGCCAGTCCTGGGCTACCTTGAAGTTGGGCCTGGGGCAAACCCCGGCAGTATCGCGTTCGATCGTCGGCAACTCATGGTTCTGGTTTGTCGGGGCGATTTATCTGACGCAGATCCCGGCGTATGCCAAGGAATGGATGCACGGCGACGAGACTGTGGTAACGCTGATTCTTACCGTGTTCTCGGTCGGTATCGCACTGGGTTCGATGCTCTGCGAGAAACTCTCCGGACGCAAAGTCGAGATCGGTCTGGTGCCGTTTGGCTCATTCGGTCTGACGGTGTTTGGCCTGTTGCTGTGGTGGCATTCCGGCGCGATTCCAGACAGCGTTGCCGGTCATGGCTGGATCGAAGTCCTGGGGTTTGGCCACGCCTGGCTGGTGTTGATCGACATTCTTGGGCTTGGGATCTTTGGCGGCTTTTACATCGTGCCACTGTATGCGCTGATCCAGTCGCGTACTGTCGAGAACGAACGGGCGCGGGTGATCGCCGCCAACAACATTCTTAACGCCCTGTTCATGGTGGTGTCGGCGATTGTGTCGATCGTCTTGCTGAGCATCGCCAAGCTGTCGATTCCGCAGCTATTCCTGGTGGTGTCGCTGCTGAACATTGGCGTCAATGCTTACATCTTCAAAATCGTCCCTGAGTTCAGCATGCGCTTCATGATCTGGCTGCTCGGCCATTCCATGTACCGCGTCGAGCATCGCAACCTGGAGCTGATTCCCGATGAAGGCGCGGCATTGCTGGTTTGCAACCATGTTTCGTTCGTCGACGCGTTGCTGATTGGCGGCGCGGTGCGTCGGCCGATTCGCTTTGTGATGTATTACAAAATCTACAACCTGCCGGTACTGAACTTCATCTTCCGCACGGCGGGGACGATTCCGATTGCCGGGCGTCAGGAAGACATTCAGATCTACGAAAAAGCCTTCACCCGCATCGCCCGGTATCTGAAGGACGGCGAACTGGTGTGCATTTTCCCTGAAGGCAAGTTGACCGCCGATGGCGAGATCAACGAGTTCAAGGGCGGGCTGACACGGATTCTCGAAGAAACGCCGGTGCCGGTGATTCCGCTGGCGTTGCAGGGGTTGTGGGGGAGTTTCTTCAGCCGTGATCCGAATAAAGGGATGTTCCGTCGATTGTGGTCGCGGGTGACCCTGGTGGCGGGGCCGGCGGTGGCCGTTGAAGTGGCTGAGCCGGCGACATTGCAAGGGTTGGTGGGGGAATTGCGTGGGGCGGTAAGGTAGTCGGTGACTTTGCGGGCCTCTTCGCGAGCAAGCCCGCTCCCACATTGGGAATGCGGTCAAATGTGGGAGCGGGCTTGCTCGCGAAAGCGGTAGTGGCCTAAGCGCTAACCTTGAGCCCAACCAACCCGGCAATAATCAACGCCACACTGGCCAGCCGAAACAGCGCCATGGATTCACCAAACAAAATGATCCCGGCGATCACCGTGCCCACCGCACCCACGCCAGTCCAGATCGCATAGGCCGTGCCCAGCGGCAATTCCTTCATGGCAAGGCCCAGCAGGCCAAGGCTGATCGCCATGGCGGCAATGGTCAGTGCGGTAGGAAGAGGGCGGCTGAAACCGTCGGTGTATTTCAGGCCGACGGCCCAGCCGACTTCGAACAGGCCGGCGAGAAACAGAATGATCCAGGACATCAGAGACCTCCATCGATGGATGGGGTCGTCCCCGGATTAATGATTCGATCGAGCCGCGAGGTCGTCCCCGCGTTGCGCGATAGAGTGCCCATCATTAATCCGAGGATCAAGTTTTCGGCTTAATCCGCCGCCTGCTGAGCAGCGATTTGCCGGTCTTCCTTCTCGCTCATACGACGGAAATACGTCGAGAGCAGTGCTCCGGAAATGTTGTGCCAGACGCTGAACAACGCGCTTGGCACCGCTGCCAACGGCGAGAAGTGCGCACTGGCCAGGGCCGCGCCCAGGCCGGAGTTCTGCATGCCGACTTCCAGTGCCAGGGATTTGCGCTGGGCCAGTGGCAGGTTGAACAGGCGCCCGGTGAAGTAACCCAGCAAGTAGCCGAAGCTGTTGTGCAACATCACCACGGCCATGATCAGCAGGCCGGATTCGGCAATCTTCGCCTGGCTGGCGGCTACCACGGCAGTGACGATGATCACGATGCTCACCACCGACACCAGTGGCAACACGTCTACGGCGTGACGAACCCGATCACCGAATACGCGCTGGGCAACCACGCCGAGCACGATCGGCAGCAGCACGACTTGCAGGATCGACCAGAACAGCTCCATGAACGACACCGGCAACCAGGCCGAAGCCAGTAGCCAGATCAGCGCTGGCGTCAGCAGCGGAGCGAGGAGGGTAGTGACGGCGGCAATGGCCACCGACAACGCTAGATCGCCACGCGCCAGCCAGGTCATCACGTTCGAGGAGGTGCCGCTTGGGCAGCAGCCGACCAGAATCACCCCGACGGCGATCTCTGGCGGCAGGTGGAAAACCTGGCAGAGTAACCACGCCACACCGGGCATGATCACGAAATGAGCGACCACGCCCAGCGCCACGCGCCACGGATGGCGAGCGACTTCGGCGAAGTCTTCAAGCTTGAGGGTCAGGCCCATGCCGAACATCACCAGACCCAGCAGCGGTACGATGGCGCCTTTCAAGCCGATGAACCAGGTCGGTTGCACAAACGCCACGACGGCGAAAATCAGTACCCAGTAAGCGAAGGTGTTGCCGACAAAACGACTCAATGCAGCCAGTGCGCGCATGGCCTGATCCTTATTCTTGAGTAACACCACAAAACCAATGTGGGAGCGGGCTTGCTCGCGAAGGCGTCATAACATTCAACATCAATGTCGACTGTCAGTCCGCTTTCGCGAGCAAGCCCGCTCCCACAGTAGAGATCACAAGCCTTTAAATACCTTGCGGGGTCTCTTCACCACCCAACGCTTCAACCATCGCCGGCAGGAAGTCGCCGAAGGTCAGCATCATCAGGGTAAAGCTGGCGTCCAGTTGCCCCAAGGCTTCGTCGCCACCGTCCTGTTCTGCCTGATCTTGCAGCAGGTCTTCGAACTTCAGGCGCTTGACCACCATTTTGTCGTCAAGCACGAACGACAGTTTGTCCTGCCAGGCCAGCGACAGTTGAGTAACCACTTTGCCGGTGCTCAGGTGCAGCTGGATTTCTTCGCTGGTCAGGTCCTGACGCTTGCAGCGCACGATGCCGCCGTCTTCGTGTGTGTCGCGCAGTTCGCACTCGTCCAGCACGAAGAAATCATTCGCGGCTTTCTGGGTGGTGACCCACTCGGTCATGGTGGCGGTCGGCGACATCTTCACCGTCAACGGACGCACCGGCAGCGAGCCGATCACTTCGCGCAGGGTGGAGAGCAGGTCTTCGGCGCGTTTCGGGCTGGCCGAGTTAACCAGGATCAGGCCCTGTTTCGGCGCGATGGCGGCGAAGGTTGACGAGCGGCGGATAAAGGCGCGGGGCAGAAAGGCCTGGATGATTTCATCCTTGATCTGATCGCGTTCCTTTTTGTAGACCTTGCGCATTTGTTCGGCTTCGATCTCTTCGACCTTTTCCTTCACCGCGTCGCGTACGACGCTGCCCGGCAGAATGCGTTCTTCCTTACGGGCGGCGATCAGCAGGAAGTCGCCGCTGATGTGCACCAGCGGCGCGTCTTCGCCCTTGCCGAATGGCGCGACGAAACCGTAGGTGGTCAACTCCTGGCTTGCACATGGACGCGCCAGTTTGGTGGCCAGTGCAGTTTCCAACGCCTCGGCATCAAAAGGCAGATCTTGGGTCAGGCGATAGATAAGCAGGTTTTTGAACCACATGGGGTGAGTCTCTCCTTTATACAAAGGGGGGCATTATTGTCCTCCGTGTGCCATAGGCCAACCCTTCTCTAAGCCTTTGGAAGGCCTGAGAAAATTAATTAAAAAAGTGCTTGCCAGAGGTTGGGTCGCTCCGTAGAATGCGCGCCACACCGAAAGTGAAGGGTGATTAGCTCAGCTGGGAGAGCGTCTGCCTTACAAGCAGAATGTCGGCGGTTCGATCCCGTCATCACCCACCATTCGCTTTAGTGTTACGCGCAGCGGTAGTTCAGTCGGTTAGAATACCGGCCTGTCACGCCGGGGGTCGCGGGTTCGAGTCCCGTCCGCTGCGCCATATTCGGTAACCTGGAACGCTGAACGCCAGGTCACCACGGAAAAGCCCGCTAACGCGGGTTTTTTTCTGTCTGAAGTTCCTGCAGGGTGAGTCGTCTTACCGGTTTTCAGATTTTTTTGATTTTTTATCAATTAAATCAACACTTTATGAAAATCTGTGGCACAATGCGCCCCGCAACGAAGGTAAAGGGTGATTAGCTCAGCTGGGAGAGCGTCTGCCTTACAAGCAGAATGTCGGCGGTTCGATCCCGTCATCACCCACCACTTACTTTCAACGCTACGCGCAGCGGTAGTTCAGTCGGTTAGAATACCGGCCTGTCACGCCGGGGGTCGCGGGTTCGAGTCCCGTCCGCTGCGCCATATTCGGTATCTGGAACGCTGAACGCCAGATCACCACAGAAAGCCCGCTTAATGCGGGCTTTTTGCTGTCTGGGATTTGGCTTTGTAGCGAATCCACTGAAAAAGCGACCTGTTCGGCTGATCCAGTTAAGCGCAATCCATGTGGGAGCGGGCTTGCTCGCGAAAGCGGTGTATCAGGCAACATCAATAATTGACTGTGCCGCCGTCTTCGCGAGCAAGCCCGCTCCCACAGGTTTGATCTGCACCCGACCAGCCTTGCCCTGCTCGGGTCGCTTTTTTCGTTTCTGTCTTGCCTATTGTTCGGCGTTACGGCTGTGCCGGTAGTCGCTGACGGCCTCGTACACCGCTTTGCGCAACCGGTTGATCCCGCCAATCGGCCTATGGGCTTCAAGCCCGAACCATGGGTTGAACGACAGGTTGTCGCATTGCAGGTTCAGCGCCGGGGTGTCGAAATCCTGGGCAGGCAGCTTGATCCTGGCCACAGTTTCGAAGGGCGCGTCGCTTTCGTTCCACTCGATACTGGTGTCTTCGATCGGCATGTACTTGCCCGCATCCTGACGCTGGATCTGTAAAACGAAACAGGCCGGCACCCGATCGGTCGACAGATGCTGGTTCAGCGCGCTGCGCAGGAAATTCGGCAGGTTTTGATTTTGCGTGGGCAGCGTGTAGACCGGGCAGCTATCAGGGTCCGGCATCACGCGGAATTTAGCGTTAGCTTCACCGAACTTGTACGGCGAAACCGAAAAGTAAGTGGTCTGCGTCGGGCTTGCCGGGGCAGGGGAGAGCGTCGCCAGCGCAATAAACAGATGGCGAACTTGCCACGTGCGCGGGTCCCAGCCCGGGAAGAACGCCATCGCCTTTTTGCCATCAGCCTGAGCAGCCACATTCTGACGATACTCAGCGACATCGCTGACAAAGAAGTTCGGATGGTTGAACATCACGAAGTCCTGTTCGCTGTGCCCTTGTCGGTCACTCAGCAACTGTTTACCAGGCACATCGAATAGTTTGATGGCCATGCCCCGAGCATCGCGGATGCTATCGAACTGCGGATACGCATTGCCGTTGGACAGCCGTATCGTCGCTTGCCAGGTTTTGCCCGGTTCGCTGAACACGCCCTGACGTAACTCCGCCGTCAAATCCGGCAGCACCTGTACCTCGGCCTTCACGCAGCCATGGGCCTTGGCATGGGCATCGCGCAGGTAGCGGGTACTTTCACGGTGTTGATCGACGATACGCACGGCCGTCTGGATGATGTCCTGGGTCATTGCCGCTTCGCCGTCCGGAATCAGTTCTTCAGCCGATACCGGGCCGCGATGCTGCCAGGCGGACCAGGCCATGATCAGCGCCCAGCCGAGCAGGCCCAGACCCAACAACACCAGCAGGGTTTTGCCGAGGAAGGCGCCCAGGCGCAACCAGAGAGTGATCAGCATGGGTCAATCCTTTTGACTGAGACGGCGGTCTGGCAATTGCGACTCCATCGGGCCGCCCAACACTTTCAGGTATTCCAGCAGCGCCCAGCGTTCCTCCGGTTGCAGCAGACGACCAATGACGCCGTTACCGCGTTCACCTGCGCGGAACTCGTGGCCGCTGTTGTGATTACCGGTAATGCGCGTGTCGAACACAAAACCGTTGGTGAAGGCTTCGGTGCGATAGCCCAAGTGTTTAGGGTCATATTCGAAGGTGCCCTTGTAGAACGTGGTTGCGCGTTCACTTTGTGGCGAGAGCAATTGATAAAGGCTCGGTACCGAACCGTTGTGCAGAAACGGCGGCGTGGCCCAGACGCCCGCCAAAGGTCGGGCCTTGTAGCTACGCAACTCCTGAACGCCGATCGGCAGGCCGAATCCGTCCAGGTTCGGGCGCTCTGCGGGTGTCACTTTGGCTTCGCGGTAGGCCTGGTTGCCCACGAAAGCAGTGACGTAAGCCAGTCCCTTGGCCACGGACAATTGGCTCATATCCAAGGGTTCTGTGGGTTTGGGATGCAGTTTTACGTCCAGTTGCGCAAGCTCTGCCGGATCCCACTGTAAAGCCGTCAGATCGAAGCGATGATCGGCAATGTTGTTGGCGGCGCCGGGGTCTGTGCCAATGACCTCCACAGGCAGCAATTTCAGATGTTGCACTGGTCTGCCGTCGCTTTGGGTGACGCGGGGGACATGACACCCGGCGCAATTTTCAGCGAACAGTTCGCGGCCTTTTGCGGCCAGGGGCTTGTCAATATTGCCCAGCAGGGCTTCCGGCCAGGCAGGCGGTTTGAGTCGTTGCAGGGTTTCCTCGATCCGATGCAGATCGCGCACCCGGACGCTGGAGGGGTAGCGGTCGTCGCCCTTGAGCGGCTGCCCGCTGCTGTCGAAGAAATTCAGCGTGGCGCCCACACCCAAGGCCTCACCGATATTACGGGCCATCGGTTGCTGCGCCGAACCGTTCCACTGCACCCAGTCGAAGGTCCACATGTCCCACAGTTGCGGGTAGTCCACCGGAGCGTTGGCCACCCGATAGTTGGCGGGTGAAATCGCGTCGCCGAAGCTGGCGTTGGCAATGCGCCCGAAAGCATCGGTGCGACCGGGACCTTCTTCGGTGGGGTAAAGGCCTCGATGGGTGTCGTTCCAGGCCACTTTCAAGAAGGTATCGAGTGAGACTTTAAAATCCTGGCGTAGTTGTTGATGCCGTGCGTCGTAGTCCTGACCCAGAACGTTGCGGGCGAAACGTTCGAATTTCCAGGGGTTGTAGTAAGTCGAGGCGAGGCTGGCCACCAGTGCCTGGCCGAAACTGCCGCCACGCAGGGTCGGGACGCTGGAGGGCAACACATGCTGGGCCGAGCCACCGTCGATGCGCACAGCCTGGCCATTGAAGCGTAATTCGCCGGTGTGGCAGGCGGCGCACGTGATGTCCAGAAACTCGTCCTGGCTGCCGGGGTTTTGATGACGGGCAAAACCGACGGGCAGGTTACCAGGATTGTTCTGCATGGCTTTCTGGCTCGGGTCGATCAGAAAACCAAAGCGTGCAAGGTATTCAGGAGCGGCGAATCGTTTTTGCGAGAAGGGCAATTCCAGGGCATTGAACCAGTCATAACGCAAGCCTTTGACCTGGGTACCTTGAGGTGTGAAGTAGTAAGCCTGTCGGTCGGCGGCGCTCCATTGCTCCAGGTAATTTACCTGTTGCGCCGGTGACCAGGCCGGCAATTTCGGGTTGGCGACGTAATACAGCACTACGGCGAGGCCCAGCCCCAGCAATACTGCGATGAGGATCAGCAAGCGGAATTTGAGGCGCACGATAAACATCCTTGTCAGTTTGTAGCTCCCTTATGCCTCAGCTCAAGAAGTGCGGCAAGAGGCCATTACCCCAGAGTCTGTGGGAAGCGGCGCTTGAGTTCGTAAGAGCGAAATGACAGAAGCTTCATCCTTCTATAGCCAAAATGCGTTTAAACACCTGAACTTATCAGACGTTTCCTGCTCTCATGCCGGTAGCCATTGGTCGTGGCGGCCTGATAAGCTCGCGGCTTTACTCGATTGCCCTTTAGGCGCATGAACAAGGAAATAGCATGAAACAGCATCGGTTGGCGGCGGCGGTGGCCCTGGTTGGCCTGGTACTTGCGGGTTGTGATTCGCAGACCAGCGTAGAGCTGAAAACCCCGGCGCAAAAAGCTTCCTACGGTATCGGCCTGAACATGGGCAAAAGCCTGGCTCAGGAAGGCATGGATGACCTGGATTCCAAAGCGGTAGCCCAGGGCATCGAAGATGCCGTCGGCAAGAAAGAACAGAAGCTGAAAGATGAAGAGCTGGTTGAAGCCTTCGCAGCATTGCAAAAGCGTGCTGAAGAGCGTTTGGCCAAGATGAGCGAAGAGTCGGCAGCCGCTGGCAAGAAATTCCTCGAAGAGAACGGCAAGAAAGCGGGTGTCACCACCACGGCTTCCGGCCTGCAATACGAAGTGGTCAAGAAAGCCGACGGCGCTCAGCCTAAGCCGACCGACGTAGTGACTGTTCACTACACCGGTAAATTGACCAATGGCACCGTTTTCGACAGTTCCGTCGAGCGCGGCAGCCCGATCGATCTGCCGGTCAGCGGTGTGATTCCGGGTTGGGTCGAAGGCCTGCAACTGATGCACGTTGGCGAGAAGTACAAGCTGTACATCCCTAGCGAACTGGCTTACGGCGCCCAAAGCCCAAGCCCGGCGATTCCAGCCAACTCGGTACTGGTATTCGACCTGGAGCTGCTGGCCATCAAGGATCCAGCAAAACAAGACGCCCCCAAGTAATTCGCGTCTGCTTTAAAAACAACGCCTCGCTTATGCGGGGCGTTGTTGCATCTGGCGTTCAGTGGAGGTAAACAAAGCGAACGGATGCGGTACGCTGAAGTCATAGCCAGTGAGGGCGCTCGAGCTAGACGGGCCAGAACGCCAAGTCAATGAAATCTTGGGTTTTTTTATGTGAGTAAAAAACGCCCGATCTGAGTCAGGCCCTTATGAAACGGGGCTTTCAGCGGTGAAATGCAGCTCTGTTCACAAGGTTATCCACAATTTGTGTGGATAACATTTCAGTGGGAGTAATAAATGAAAACGCCCTGGAATTTTGCTCGTTTCCTGCCTCTGGCCGGACGCCTGCTCGCCCGTGGTCGTTTGCCGACCCTGCTGTTCGCGGTTGCCAGCAAAGGTGCCAGCCAGGGTAATCGTCTGGGCAAACTCAAAGATGATCTGCGTTTGTTGCAGGCACTCTGCCTGGCCTACTGGCGTGGCGAGTACCGGGCCATCAGCCCAAAAGCACTGGTCTCGGTGGTGGCTGGCCTGATGTATTTCCTGAGCCCGGTAGATGCCATCCCGGATTTCATCCCGGTATTCGGCATGCTCGACGACATTGCCGTACTGGCCTGGTTGATGAAAGTTCTCGATGACGAGCTCAACGCCTTCCGCGCCTGGCGCAAGCGTCAGCTGCCGGAGAAGCTTGCGGTAGTCGAACGCTTGCCTGATACCCCCGAACAACTGCAGCTTCAGGGGCCGAAAAAAAACTGAGCCAATTCAAAATCCTCCAGATATTCATCCCCCCCCGCGACCTTGGCCGCTGTTAGGATTACACTTCTAAGGAAAAGCGCCGACTCGCTAAGTGTCGTTGTCCTACGGGGTAGTCATGGATATTCAGATAATTACACGCGAAGGCGAGCCCGAATATGCGGTTCTGCCATGGGCTCAGTATCAGGCTCTACTGAAAGCAGCAGGCATCAAGCAACAACCACCGCGTGACGCCACAGCGCCTCCCGCGGCGGCACCAGACCAGATTCTTCCGGGTCTGGATCAACTACGCAATTTGCGCGAAGGGAAGGGCATCGCCATTGAGGCGCTCGCCCGCACGGTAGGCATCAGTCCGTCATATCTCGCCTTGATCGAAAGCGGTGAGCGTCAACCCGACGCTGCTATTCGCCGCAGCCTCGCCTGGGAATTGACGGTGCCAGGATGGAGGGATGAATCGTGAGCGTACGCATCAGTCGTCAACATTGGGATGGATTGCTGGGGGAGCTGGATCAGGCGCGTCGTCAGCGCCATCTTTTGACTTATCGGGCGTTGCTGGAGCGTTTGCAGCTACCCACGCCGGCCATGCAAACCTTGACCGCAGCCCTTGAGCACCTGGCCGCGCTGGATGCCAGAGCCGAGCAGCCGTTGCGCAGCTCGTTGGTGATCAGCCAGGGGGCCAGCCGCCTGCCGCGCACCGGCTTCTTTGAATGTGTCGAGCGCCTCGGGCGCTTTTCCGGCCCGTCCGATGGCGTGGCTGCCGCGTCCTGGCACGCCTCGGAAGTGGTGCGGGTGTTCGAATACGAGTACCCCGAGTCGGCGGAAGCCTGAGTGTTTTTACGACTCAAGGCGCGGGCCAGTTACTGGCTGGCCCGCAGGTTGTTCCACTGGTCGTGGTTTGTGCGTCAGCCGCGAGGCTGGAATTGGCTCGAGGGCCAGTTCGCCCGTATGGCGAACCTGGGTGATGTCGGCGCCCAGAGCTTCTACGGCCATATTCTGACCTTTCGCGGCGTCGGTCTTGGCGCGCGCGAGGAGGGTGTGCGATTACTGCGCCTGGCCGCGTTGGCGGGGGATGCGAAAGCGGCGTATCAGGTTGGGGTGATCAGCCTTGCGGGAACGCCGAGCAAGGCGCCGGACCCGGTGGAAGCGGCTCGCTGGTGGGAAATGGCGGCGAAGGCCGGGCATCCGCTGGCTGAACTTAAGTTGAAAGAGTTGGCGTCCCGTGGTTCTGCAGATTAAATAATTGAGTATCTGACAAATTAACGTGGCGTGAGGGAAACCTACCGCCACGTTTTGTTTCTGGTTGCTTTGGTAATTAGTTGATCGCTTTTAGCGAATCGCCCTACAGCAACATCATCCTTTCCCGACTTCTTTCCTGATTGATCCCCCGCAAAGTCTCGCGCGTTTATTGCTGTGTAGATCCATCGGAGATTTCCTTCAAGTTGTAGCGGTTTTCATGAACTGGTGCGAGATGAGTTCACCCGATAGCCTTTGATGGTCACTGAAAATTCAGTGGTGGGGTGTAGGAACCCTTTATTGGCATCGGTAATGCGTAATCGTCGAAACCTGGTTTGCGGCCGTCAATGGGCGTCCGTAAGATCCGTTACGGCGGCTGTGCGCGGGCACGCTTCGGCGTGGTCGAGTTTCCGATGCTCGGTATTCCTACCCCGCGCATAGCTGCCACCCAAGCCTGTAGGAAGGCTTTTGGCAGCTCCCATTTTCATCGGAAGGTCTCAAATGCCAACACTTCATCCTGATCCACCCTACGAAAAACCAATTCCCCACCCCAAAAACCGCTTCATGGCGCTCACCAGCAATTGCAGTGACATGCCTACCCTGTTCGTCGATACCCATGCGCCGCTCGATGTTTTGTATGACGCTGCCGGCTATAGAATTCGTGCCGTCACCCAGGTGCTTGAGAACCTGTCCATGCGCGGCTCAGTAGAGTGTGATTCGACGATACTCAGCGACTTTGCCTTGCTCTGTGCCATTCCGCTGCGCGATGGCTGTGATGTGCTGGATGTGATTGGGCGGCGGTTGCGGGCTCGGCCTTTGGGCGATGTCTAGTGACGGATTAGTCCTGGAAATTTGTGGTGCCTGAGCGGGTCTCTTCGCGGGCAAGCCTCGCTCCTACAGGTATTGTGTCGTTTGTGGATATTGCGAACGACACAATACCTGTAGGAGCGAGGCTTGCCCGCGAAGGCGTCAGCTCAATCAGCGATGCCCAATGAGCAGTTCTTCTTCAGCTCCGGGCACCGCCAGGCTATCAATCACATGCACGCTATACCCCGGCACATTCTTCGCGTGATGCTTGGCCTGTGATGCCATTTCCGCCAATTGGCTTGCATCGAGCTGTGCACAGGCCTGTGGATGCAAATGCACCACGCCGATGGACAGGGACAGCAGCGAAAATTCCTGTCTTACGCCTTGGCGGTTGGGTGCGATGAAGCAGCCGGCTTCCAGGTGTTCGCTGCGGTAAAAGCGTCGGCATTGGCTGTGGAAGTCGTCCAGCAGTTGGTTCAGGCGTTTGCGCCAGTCTTCCGGGCCGAGCACCAGCAGGAAGTCGTCGCCGCCGATATGGCCGACGAAGTCGCGAGATGGGTCGATGCGGTCGTTCAGGCATTGCGCCAGACACAGTAGGACTTCATCCCCGCGACCGTAGCCGTAGATGTCGTTGAAGGGTTTGAAGCTGTCGATGTCGACGTAACAGATCACCGACTCCCGTTCCTGTTGCAGCAGCCGTGTCAGGCATTGCTGGATCGGTACGTTGCCCGGCAGCAGGGTCAACGGGTTGGCGTAGCGGGCTTGCTGGATTTTCAGTTCGGTAATCAGCTTGAGCACGTCGATCACTCGGCCCAGCCCCAAGTAGCTGCCATTGAGGGTGATGATGAAGTCTTCTTCGATGCGCTGGCGAGCGCGGCTGGTGATCAAGCGGCTGACCTGTTGCAGCGACTGGCTCAACTCCACAGCGAGGAAGTCGTCGCTCATCAAGC
This sequence comes from Pseudomonas sp. NPDC086112, assembly GCF_044746425.1. Taxonomy (NCBI): domain Bacteria; kingdom Pseudomonadati; phylum Pseudomonadota; class Gammaproteobacteria; order Pseudomonadales; family Pseudomonadaceae; genus Pseudomonas; species Pseudomonas sp. NPDC086112. Next base: position 57,294 of record NZ_JBIVCD010000007.1, read on the forward strand.
GACTGATCGGCTTGCGGGCAAACAGGTCAGTGGCAAAGGGCTTGAGCAAGGCGTCCGAGAGCGAATGGCGGTGGACGATGCCACAGGGTTGGCCCTGTTTGTCGAGCACCGCCAGGGAGTTCAGGTTGGCCTGGCGGCGGAAGGCTTCCAGCACGGTGGCGGTCGGGGTGTCACTGGTCACCGCCGGTTGGTCGTTGAGCAGGGCGCTGAGGTCGCTGACTTCTTCGTTTAGTATTGCGGCGACGCTGTTTGGTTTGGGTATGAAAGTTCGGGCATCTCGGGGCGGATGCTCCTGGGGCCGGCAGAGCAGATAGCCTTGCAGCAGATCAACGCCCATTTCGGTCAACACCGCCAGTTCTTCCGGCAATTCGATGCCTTCGGCGATCACTTTTGCTCGCGAAGCCTTGGCGATCTGCAGGATCGAACCGACGAACTCACGCTTGAGCGCGTCCTGGTGAATGCCATCGATAAAATGCCGATCGATCTTGACGTAATCCGGGCGCAATTCAGACCAGAGGCGCAAGCTCGAATAACCGGCACCCAGATCATCCAGTGCAATGGAAAAGCCCATTGCCCGATAGTGATGCAGGGCGTTTTGCAGCAACTGGAAATCGTCGGTCGGGGTCTGTTCGGTGAGTTCAATGACCACTTGGCTCGGTGGGATGCCGAAATCCTGCAACAGTTGCAAAGTGCGTCCGGGTTGGTGGGCGGCTTCGAGCAGGGATTCCGGGGAGACATTGAGGAAGAGTTTGCCGGGCAGTTGCTGTTCATTGAAGCGTCGGCAAGCACTTTGACGGCAAGCGATTTCCAGTTCGCTGAGGCGACCGGCCTGGCGAGCTACCGCGAACAGGGCAACAGGGGAGTGCAGCGGACTGTTGGAGGGGCCGCGGCTGAGGGCTTCGTAGCCAACGATACGTCGTTCAGAGAGGGAAATGATCGGCTGGAACAGGCTGTGCAAACCGCTTTGAGTCAATATTGAGCTCAAGGCACTCAGCTGTTCGGTTGTGGTCATGGCGTTCTCTGGCGATAAAAAAAGGACCGGGTGCAAGGTGCACCCAGTCCTTTATTTCACGACAGAATGATGTCTGTTTGATGACGCTCCGGGGAGCGTCAGCATTAAATTGCCATCATTCTGATTGTAACCACTTAGTGCTTGGCAACCGCGGTGTTGAGTTTCAAGTAATCCAGCAGAATCCGCCCCGTCTCGCTCAGATAAGCATCGTCTTCTGGCTTGGTCTTGTCCTGCTCGGCCGCGATGGCATCTTCGTCTTCTTTCTTCAGCTCTTTGAGCGGTTCTTCGCCCTTGGCCTTGCGACGGATGTTTTCCATGGCCAGTTGCTTGGCTTCGATATCGGCATGTTGTGCACGACGCTCGGCTTCATTGAGGCTGACGGTTTTTTCGCTCATCAACTTCTGCGCCAGGGCCAGTTTGTCGCGGATGAACACGAACTCCGCGTCTTTGGCCGTGCGTACGTCATGCTCGGACTTGAGCTGCGTGATGTACGGTTTGAACGGGTCAAGCGCAGGCTTGATGGCCGCACGAATGGTGTCCCACGGCATGGCTTCCGGCAGGGCGCTTTCGCCGATTTCCTTGGTGTCGATGATCGACGGATAATCGATGTCCGGCAGCACGCCCTGATGCTGGGTGCTCTGGCCGGAAACCCGGTAGAACTAGGCCAGGGTCAGATTCAGTTCGCCAAGGATCAGCGGCTGAATGGTCTGCACGGTGCCTTTGCCGAAGGTCTGGCCGCCGATGATCAGCGCGCGGTGGTAGTCCTGCATGGCGCCGGCGAAAATCTCCGAAGCCGAGGCGGACAAACGGTTGACCAGCAACACCATCGGGCCTTTGTAGAACGCGCCCGGGTTTTCATCTTCCAGCACATCGACCCGGCCATCGGCGTTACGCACCAGTACGGTCGGACCTTTGTCGATGAACAGACTGGTCAGCTCGGTGGCTTCCTGCAAGGAACCGCCGCCGTTGTTGCGCAGGTCGATGACCACGCCGTCGACCTTGTCTTTCTGCAGCTCGGTCAGCAGCTTCTTGACGTCGCGGGTGGTGCTCTTGTAGTCCGGATCGCCAGCACGGAAGGCCTTGAAGTCCAGGTAGAAGGCCGGGATCTCGATGACGCCGAGTTTGTAGTCCTTGCCATCCTGCTTGAGGTTGAGAACTGACTTCTTCACCGCCTGATCTTCGAGCTTCACCGCTTCGCGGGTAATCGGCACGATCTTGGTGGTCTGGTCGTTCGGCGCGTTGCTGGCCGGAATCACTTCCAGGCGCACCACGGTGCCTTTGGGGCCACGAATCAGTTTGACCACTTCGTCCAAGCGCCAGCCGACCACGTCGACCATCTCTTTGTTGCCCTGGGCCACGCCGATGATCTTGTCGGCCGGTGCAACCTGCTTGGTCTTGTCGGCCGGGCCGGCAGGCACCAGGCGCACGACTTTCACTTGATCGTTATCGCTCTGCAACACGGCGCCGATGCCCTCCAGGGACAGGCTCATGTTGATGTCGAAGTTTTCCGCGTTATCCGGCGACAGATAGTTGGTGTGCGGGTCGTAGGACATGGCGAAGGTGTTGATGTACGCCTGGAAGATGTCTTCCGCACGGGTCTGGTCCAGACGCGACAGCTGATTCTTGTAACGCTTGGTCAGGGTTTCCTGAATCTGCTTCGACTCTTTGCCGGAGATCTTCATCCGCAGCACTTCGTCCTTGACGCGTTTGCGCCACAGGTCGTCCAGCTCGGCGGTGGTCTTGAGCCAAGGGGCATCCTTGCGATCGACCAGCAAGGTTTCCTTGGCGGTGAAGTCGATCTTGTCGACGCCCTTGTTCAGCTCGGCAAGGGCAAAGTCCAGACGCGCCTTGACGCGGTCCAGGTAGCGCTTGTAGATGGTGAACCCGGCGTTCAGGTCGCCGCTTTTGAGGAAGTCGTCAAACTGGGTTTTCCATTTGTCGAATTCGGCAATATCGCTGGCCATGAAATAGCTACGCGATGGATCCAGCAGCTTGATATAGCTGTCGTAGATGATCACGGAGCGTGCATCGTCGAGTGGTGGTTTGCTGTAATGGTGACGCTTGAGCAATTCGACGACGTTCAGACTGGCGATTACTTCGTCACGATCGGGCTGAAGCTTGTCCCAGCTGTTGGCTGCGAACGAATTGCTCGACATCGGCAAAAGACCGAGACCAATGACAAGAGCGAGGGCGGTGCTGGGGAGCAGATGCTTCATGCTGATTCGACGCGGGGACAATTGATAACGCATATTAGGCCGTCTTTGAAGTCGCCGGATCCACAAGGACCGGTCGCATAATGCAAAAAGCCCGGCGCTACAGCTTCGGGCTCAGTCCAGACTCACTATGGAGGCACTGTGAAAGCATTGCAAGGCGTTGAGGGGCGAGTGGAGTGGGTTGAAGAGCCGAGTCCTACGTGCGATGTAGGACAAGTTCGCATCCGAGTGGCGGCAGCAGGACTCAATCGCGCTGATTTGTTACAGAAAGCAGGACTTTATCCGCCACCGCCGTGGGCCAGTCAAGTACTGGGTCTTGAGTGTTCGGGGGTGATCAGCGAGGTCGGTCCGGGCTCTTCCTGGCAGGTCGGCGATCGGGTTTGCGCCTTGCTGGCCGGGGGTGGGATGGCCGAAGAGGTAGTTGTCGACGGACGGCATGTGTTGCCGGTTCCCGAAGGTTTGTCCCTGGCCGAGGCGGCCGCGTTGCCGGAAGTGTATGCAACCGTTTGGCTGAATTTGTTTCAACTGGCTGCGCTCAAACCGGGTGAGAAAGTTCTCCTGCACGCCGGCGCCAGTGGAATCGGTTCAGCTGCCATTCAGCTGTGCAAGGCGTTTGGTAACCCGTGCTGGGTCAGCGTCGGTTCTGCCGAGCGTCTGGCTTACTGCGAAGCGTTGGGCGCGCAGGGAGGAGTGGTGCGCAATGGTGATCTGGACAGCTTGAATGATCTTGCGCCGTTCGACGTGATCCTCGACCCGGTGGGTGGCAGTTACGCGGCATTGAACCTCAAGCTGCTGGCTCGCGATGGTCGTTGGGTGCTGATCGGTTTGATGGGCGGTCGCGAGGCGCAGCTGGATCTGGCGCAGGTACTGGCCAAACGTGTGCAACTGCTGGGTTCAACCTTGCGCAACCGCGATGAGCAGTTCAAGGCCGATTTGTTCAGCGATCTCGGCCAGCATGTCTGGCCGCTGTTTGCCGAAGGGCGTTTGAGCCCGCAACTGGCCAGGACATTTGCGATCAAGGATGCCGAAGCGGCATTTGCGGAACTGGCGACCAATAAGGTGTCGGGGAAGTTGGTGTTGATAATTGACGAAAGCCTGACCTGAACCCTGTGGGAGCGGGCTTGCTCGCGAAGGCGGTGTATCAGTCGACATTAATGTTGAATGACACACCGCCTTCGCGAGCAAGCCCGCTCCCACATGGGTTCTTGGTTATTTCCAGATATGGATTGGCCAGCCCGCCTTTTCGGCGTGTTCGAGCAGCACCGGATCCGGATTCACCACATGCGGAAAGTCCACTTTCAGCAGCAGCGGCAAGTCATTGCGTGAGTCGGAATAGAAACTCGCGCCTTCCAGATTTTCCTCTTCGGCATCCAGCCATTCCAGCAACCGGGTGATCTTGCCTTCGCGGTAGGTCAGGGTGCCAACGGTGTGGCCGCTGTACACCCCATGCAACAGTTCCAGCTCGATGCCGAGAATCTCGTCGATGCCCAAGCGGTCGGCAATCGGCTTGACCAAATGCGTGCCCGAGGCCGAGATCACCAGGATCCGGTCGCCGGCCTTGCGGTGGGCGGCGATGGCTTTGGTGGCGTCGCTGAAAATGATCGGCTCGATGAAGTCTTCTACCCAAGGCGCGACCAAGTGCTCGACCTCTTGCGGCGTGCGACCGATCATCGGTTCCAGACTGAAGGTCATGTACTCCTCCATGCGCAACTTGCCGTGGCTGTAAGCGTCCATCAGTTCGTTGTTCTGACGCATGAACGACTCGGGATCAACCCAGCCCAGGCGACCCATTTGCTCGCTCCAGAGGGTGGCGCAGTCGCCGTGGATCAGGGTTTCGTCCAGATCAAAAATTGCCAGGGCCATCAGTGCAGTTCTCTCTTCAACATCAGCAAGGTCATCAGGCTACCTCACACAGGGCCGTCGGATCGATGGAAAGTGCCAGGCGCTGACCATCAGGATGTAAATCGGCCGCCGAACGGTTCAGCACATCCACCACCAATTCCACGCCCCGGGCTTCGACCCGATAGCGAATCACGTTGCCCAACAGGCTGTGGCTGCGAATCTGCGCATCGAGCTCGCCGTTCAGGCTTAGCTCGATGGCTTCCGGGCGAATGGCGAGGCGATGGGTGATCGGTCGTTGCAACAGCTTGCTGGCGCTGTCGGCATCCAGCAAGTTGTAGTTGCCGATGAAGCCTGCGGCAAACACATCGACTGGCGCGGTGTAGAGGGTTTCGGCATCGCCGCTTTGTACGATCTTTCCCTGATTCATCAGGAAGATTCGGTCAGACATGGTCAGGGCTTCTTCCTGATCGTGAGTGACGAAGATCGTGGTCAGACCGAGTTCGCGCTGGATCTGACGGATCTGTTCGCGCAGGTGCTTGCGAATCCGCGCGTCTAGCGCCGACAGCGGCTCATCCAGCAACAGCAACCGAGGCCGGGTCACCAGCGAGCGAGCCAGGGCGACACGCTGGCACTGGCCACCGGACAGTTGATGCGGGTAACGGGCGGCGAAGTCATTGAGCTCCACCAGTGCCAGCACTTCGGCGACGCGCTTGTGGCTGTCGTCCGCGTTGACCTTCTGCATGCGCAAACCGAAGGCGACGTTCTGCTCCACGGTCATGTTCGGGAACAGCGCATAACTCTGGAACACCATGCCGATCCCGCGTTTTTGCGGGCTCAGCGGGACGAGGTCCTGACCTTCCAGCAGGATCTTGCCGCCGTCCACCGAGGTCAGGCCGGCGATGCAACGCAGCAGGGTGGACTTGCCGCAACCGGACGGGCCAAGAAGCGTGACGAATTCGCCTTTCTTGATTTCGCAGTTGATGTCGCTGAATACGGTAGTTCCAGAGTAATTTTTCTGAAGGTGTTGGACGCTGACATAGCTCATTCGCTTTTGTCCTTGTTCAAGATATTGGCCGCCCAGGTCAGAACCAGCACAAAGAAGAAGTAGGAGATCACCAGCGCACTGGTGAAGTGGCCGCTGCTGTTCCGCATATTGTTGAGGTAGACCTGCAGGGTTTCGTAGCGGGTGCCGACGAGGATGTTGGCGAACACGAACTCACCGAACAGGAACGAGAACGACAGCAGCAACGCCACCATCAAACCCTTGCGCAGGTTCGGCAGCACCACCAGGAATGCCGCTTGCCAAGTGCTGGCGCCGAGCAGTTGCGCGGAGTCCATCAGGTCGTGCAGGTTGATCGCTTGCAGGTTATTGGTGATCGCCCGGTACATGAACGGCAGCGCCACGGTGAAGTAGCAACCAATCAGAATCCACGGCGTGCCGACCATCGCGAACGGCCCCGAGCCATAGAGCTGCAACAACCCCACCGACGACACCACCGGCGGCACCGCGAAGGGCAGCAGGATCAGGATATTCATCAAAGCGTCGAGTTTCGGGAAGTGGTAATGCACCACGAACAGCAGCGGCAGAATCAGCACCACCGACAGAATCAGCGAGCCGACGCAGACCAGCAAGGACTGACCGAACGCGTCGAGAAAGCGCGGATCGCTCCACAGCTGGAGGTACCACTTGAAGGTAAAACCGCTGGGCATGATCGTCGCGGACCAACTGCTGGAAATCGAGTAGATCAATGTTCCGAGCAGCGGCAACAGCAGAATGGCAAACAGTAAATACACCACGACGCGGTGATAGACACCGACGGGCCCCAGTTCAACGCGAGACATGGTAGCTCCTCTTCAACAGCAACTGATGCACGATAGTTACCAGGGTCATCAACGCCACGAGCACCACGGCCAAGGCGCTGGCCAGGTTCGGGTCCAGGGAAATGTCGCCGGAAACCATTGCCGCGATGCGGATCGGCAACACGTTGAAGTTGCCAGTGGTCAGGGCGTAGACCGTGGCATACGCGCCGAGGGCGTTGGCCAGCAGAATCACGAACGTGCCCAGCAGCGCCGGGGTCAGCACCGGCAAACCGATGTGTCGCCAGAATTGCCAGCCATTGGCACCGAGCAACTCGGCGGACTCACGCCAGTCTTCGCGCAGGGCATCGAAAGCCGGGTAGAGCAGCAGCACGCCCAAGGGAATCTGGAAGTAGGTGTAGAGAATGATCAGACCGGTTTTCGAGTACAGGTTGAAGTCCTGAATGATCCCCGCCTGTTTGAGCATGATGGTGAAGGTGCCGTTGAAGCCCAGCAAAATGATGAACGCAAAGGCCAGGGGCACGCCGGCGAAGTTGCTGGTCATGTTGGCGAAGGCGTTGACGAAGTTGCGCAGTTTCGAGTCGACCCGGCGCAGGGAGTAGGCGCCGAGTACGGCGATGATGATGCCGAACACACTGGACCAGAAACTGATCTCGAGGCTGTACTGGATTGCCTGCAAATAGAACCTCGAGTTGAAGATTTTGCTGAAGTTGGCCAGGCCCCAGCCGAACTCTTCCGATTGAAGGCTGTTGATCATTACCCAGAGCAGCGGGGCAATCTGGAACACGAAGAAGAAAATCGCGAAGGGCACCAGGCACAAAGCGGCCAGCCATTTACCGCGGGTCATGGCATTCACTTGAGCAGCTCCCGGCACACAGGTTTGTCGTGGGGCACGCCCAGCAGTTCGCAGACGGTGCCGCAGATTTCGGTCTGTTTCGGTGCGGCATTTTGGTTGAAGCTGAAGGCATCGCCGAGGACGAACAGCGGCACTTCGCGTTCTTCGGGCAGCAGGCCGTTGTGCGAGCGGTCGTTGTTCATGCCGTGGTCAGCCGTCACCAGCACCTGGTAACCGGCGTCGAGCCAGCCCTGCAGGTAATCGGCAAGGATGATATCGGCTGAGCGAGCGCTGTTGCGGTACTGCGAGGTGTCGAGGCCGTGCTTGTGCCCGGCGTCGTCGATGTTCATGGGGTGGACCAATAGAAAGTTCGGCTCGTGGCGCAGGCGCAGGTTTTCCGCGTCGGCGAACAGGTGCGAGTCCGGGTAGTGGTCATTCCAGTAGAAATGACCGTGCTGGATCGGCAGTTTGGGGTCATCGGTATGACGATCCCGGGCGGCCATGAACGGCGAACGGTTATACAACTCGCTGACCCAGTGATAGGCCGCGGCGGCGGTTTTCAGGCCGGCGTCGGTGGCGTAATGGTAGATGCTGCGCTGGTTGGACAGGCGCGAGACGTTGTTGTGAACGATGCCGCTGTCGATCGGCGTAACGCCGGTCAGGATGCATTCATAAAGCGGTCGGGACAGGGCCGGCAGTTCGCACTCCAGTTTGTAGAGTGCCGCGCGTCCTGCGCCAACGTAAGCCTGCAGATGCCCCATGGCGTGGCGCGCGACTTCGTAATTGAGGCCGTCGAGCACGACAAGGATGACGTTGTGCTTCATAGGGGCTGGGACTCCGCAAAACAGATGATTCAAATACGCAACCAATCCCCTGTGGGAGCGGGCTTGCTCGCGAAAGCGGCGGGTCAGTCAACAAAGGTGTTGAATGTAAGTCCGCCTTCGCGAGCAAGCCCGCTCCCACATTGGATCTCCATCAGATCCCCGAATGGGGATCTACCGTGTTACGGCATATTGATAATGACTTCTTCCTGCCACTTCTGCGGCAGCGACTTGGAGGTCTTTTCCCACGCGTCGGCGTCTTTGATCGGTGTGACCTTTTTGTACTGCTCGTTAGGCAGCAGTTTGGCCTTGACCTCTTCCGGCAACTTCAGATGCTCAGCGCGGATCGGACGGGCGTTGCCTTTCGCCAGGTTGATTTGGCCGGCATCGCTGAAGATGTATTCGCGGGTCAGCTTGGCGGCGTTCGGGTTTTTCGCGTATTTGTTGATGATGGTGGTGTAGCCGGAAATCACCGAGCCATCGGACGGAATCAGCACGATGTAGTCATCCGGATTCGCCATCTTGGCCTTGTAGCTCAAACCGTTGAAGTCCCAGACCACACCGACTTCGATTTCACCCTTTTCCATGGTGGCGATCGTCGGGTTGGCCATGGACAGGCGGCCTTGCTTGGCGATGTCAGCGAACAGCAACAGGGCTGGCTGAATGTTTTTCTCGTCGCCACCGTTGGCGAGGGCGGCGGCCAGTACACCGTTGGCCGCTTGTGCGGCGGTGCTCACGTCACCGATAGAAACTTTGTACTTGCCAGTCTTGAGGTCGGCCCATTTGGTCGGCGCTTCAGAACCGTGCAGCAGCTTTTTGTTGATGATGAACGCGATGCTGCCGGTGTAGGCCAGCGCCCAGTTGCCGTCCTTGTCCTTGGCCCAGTCCGGAATCTGTTCCCAGGTGGTGGGTTTGTAAGGTTGCACGACACCTTGCTTGACCGCGATCGGGCCGAACGCGGCACCGACGTCGCCGATGTCGGCCGTGGCGTTGTCTTTTTCGGCGGCGAACTTGGCGATTTCCTGGGCCGAGCTCATGTCGGTGTCGATGTGTTTCAGGCCATATTTCTTGGCCAGGTCTTCCCAGGTGCCTTTCCAGTTGGCCCAGTCATCGGGCATGCCGACGCTGTTGACTGCACCTTCCGCTTTCGCAGCGGCTTCCAGGGTTTTCAGATCATCCGCCGCCATGGCGGTGGTGCACAGGGCAATGGTCGAGCCTAACAGTGATGCCAGGAAAAACTGTTTCATCCGAAGCTCCTTTGGGCGTTTTCAACGCTGCGATTGCGGTTGTGTTGGTCTAGGTCAGCAATACCTGAGCCAATTTAGGCGGGTTGGATGACATTTTGATGTCGACGACCGGTCGGCCTGAATTTTCTGCGCTCGGATACGCGAGGTGCGAGATAAGCGTAGACCATGGCTAAAGAGCTGATATGAAAGGGACTTGGCCATAAAATTGCAGGTGTCTGGCGCAACCGTTCGGCGGCTTTGTCATCTGTCAGTCATATGCAGTGCCTAGGCTTGCAGGCAGTTGAAGGAGCCGATTTGAATCACGGTTCTGCCCTGAATCAGTGCTGGTCTAGTCCAGATAGGTAACGTTGATGCGCATCGAGACCACCAAAGCGGTGACAGCCATCGGGCAGGTTCTGCAGGAACAGCTCGACCATGGTCTGTTGGCGCCCGGGAGCAAGTTGCCGGCAGAGCGCAAGCTCAGTGAGTTGTTCGGTACCACGCGGATCACCGTGCGTGAGGCTTTATTGCAGCTGGAGGCCCAGGGCCAGATTTATCGCGAGGAGCGGCGCGGCTGGTTCGTGTCGCCACCAAGGCTGGCTTACAACCTGATGCAGCGCAGCCACTTTCACGCGATGGTCAGTGCGCAGGGGCGAGTGCCGTCCACCGAGGTGATCTCGGCGCGGTTGCAACCGGCGTCGGCGGCGGTGTGTGCCTGGTTGCAGTTGCCGGCGCTGTCGAGCGTGATTCAGATCTGCCGCTCGCGACGGATTGACGGGCGATTGGTGTTGTATGTGGAGCACTACCTGAACCCGCAGTTTTTCCCCGGGATTCTGGACTTCGATCTGAATCAGTCGATGACCGAACTGTATGCCCGGCATTACGACTTGCATTACGGGCGGGTGCGCTTCGAGATTGTGCCGACGGCGTTATCGGTGGACGCCGCGGCGGCTTTACGGGTGTCGGTGGGCAGCCCGGGGTTGCGGATTGCCCGGGTCAATTATGATCAGCACGAACGACTGATCGATTGTGACCTGGAGTTCTGGCGCCATGATGCGATTCATGTCGGGGTGGATGTGGTGTAGGACACACATTCAACTGAGCCCGTCAAAATCAATGCGAGCCAGGCGCGAGGATTTATTCGTTGAGTTTGGCGAGGATCTTGTAGATCACAGTGGCGAGGATCATCAGCATGCCAACCCACATCGCGAACACACCGGCATTCTTGTCGCGAAAGTTGAAGCCGATGGCCAGCATGATCATCCCGGAAAGAATCGGGATCAGCATGGCGTGGAACGAAGACAACGAGATCATGGTGACAGCCTTGTCGGAGAGGGGTACTGCAAGTCTAGGCGGCTTTCGGATGAGCGGTGGTGATGTGAGTCAGAAGTGAGTCAGAAGCAGCGCAATCCGTGTGGGAGCGAGCAAGCCCGCTCCCACAGGTTGCGATTCGCTCGGACTACGGCAATTCGCGGCAGGCGTAGAACGCGCTCAGCACTTTGACCAGATGCGCCAGGTCATGGCTGCCGCACAACTCACGGATCGAGTGCATGGCGAACGTCGGCAAACCGATGTCCACAGTGCGCACGCCCAGGTGGCTGGCGGTGATCGGGCCGATGGTCGAGCCGCAGCCCATGTCGCTGCGTACCACGAAGCTCTGCACCGGCACTTCTTCGGCCATGCACAAATGGCGGAAGAACCCGGCGGTTTCGCTGTTGGTGGCATAGCGCTGGTTGCTGTTGACCTTGATCACCGGGCCGGCGTTGAGTTTCGGGCCGTGGTTGGCATCGTGCTTGTCCGCATAGTTCGGGTGCATGCCGTGGGCGTTGTCGGCCGAAACCAGCAGGGATTTCTGAATGGTCCGTACGAATTCATCCCCTTCGGGCAACAGACGACGCAGGGTTTGCTCAAGCATCGGGCCGTCGGCGCCACAGGCCGAGCAGGAACCGACTTCTTCGTGATCGTTGCAGACCAGCACGCAGGTTTCGTCGGTTTCGGTCGTCAGCAAAGCTTGCAGGCCGGCGTAGCACGACAGCAAGTTATCGAGGCGCGCACCCGCAATAAAATCGCCATGCAGGCCAATGACCGCTGCGCTTTGGGTGTCGTAGAAGCTCAGCTCGTAATCGAGCACTACGTCAGCGTTCAGGCCGTGTTCGCGGGCCAGTTGATCGGTGAGCACGGCGCGGAAGTCCACGCGCTCGTCACCGGCGAATTGCGCGAGGATCGGCGGCAGTTCGGTCTGGGCATTGATCGCCCAGCCCATATTGGCTTCACGGTTGAGGTGAATGGCCAGGTTCGGGATGATCGCGATCGGTGCCTTGAAGTCGATCAACTGGCTCTCGACCTTGCCGTCGCGGCGGAAGGTTACGCGACCGGCCAGAGACAGATCACGGTCGAACCACGGTGCCAGCAGTGCACCGCCATAGACTTCGACACCCAGTTGCCAGAAGCCCTGGCGTTGCAGTTCCGGCTGGGGTTTGACCCGCAGGCATGGGCTATCGGTGTGCGCGCCGACCAGACGGATGCCGCCATGCAGGGGCGAATGACGGCCCATTTTGAACGCGACGATCGAAGAGTCGTTACGGGTGACGTAGTAACGACCATGGGCTTCGGTGGTCCATGGCTCACGCTCGTCGAGGCGCATGAAACCGGCCGCTTCCAGGCGCTGGACAAGACTGGCAGTGGCATGGAACGGGGTAGGGGAGGCCTTGAGGAAGTCGATCAGGCCTTGGTTCAACTCTTCGCGCATAAGTAGCTCCAGACAGCAGTGGCGCCAGTTTAACGTATTGGTCACAGAATTGGCGGAGGACTGCTGCTGGGGTGCACTCGAATCTGTGCCTGCCAGAGATCTCCTTGTGTGGGGCTTGCTCGCGAAAGCGGTGTATCAGTCGACATAGATGTCGATTGGCACTCCCTCTTCGCGAGCAAGCCCGCTCCCACAGGTTGCTCATTGACCGTTAAAACGGTGCAGGACACTCGAAGCGCAGGCGTTCGCCCGTCTGGGGATGAGTGAAGCTGAGCATGCTGGCGTGCAAACAAAGTCGTGGCCAGGCAGCCAAGGCTTGCTCATGGGCGTAGAGCCCGTCACCCAACAGTGGGTGGCCGATGGAAAGCATGTGCACGCGCAACTGGTGAGAGCGGCCGGTGATCGGCGTCAGTTCGACGCGGCACCAGTCGCCACAACGCTCCAGCACACGCCAGAAGGTCAAGGCGTGCTTGCCAAATTCGTGGTCCACCACATGGCGTGGCTTGGTCGGCGGGTCGTAGCGCAGGGGCAGGTCGATGCTGCCACTGTCCAGTTCCGGTTGTCCCCAGCACAGGGCGGTGTAGGCTTTTTCGGTTTCGCGGTCGTGAAATTGCCGAGACAGCTCGCGATGAGTGTCCGGGTCACGGGCCAACAGAATGATTCCGGAGGTTTCCCAGTCCAGCCGATGGACGATTCGCGCTTCCGGGTAGCCGTTTTCTTGCAGGCGCGTAATCAGGCAGTCCTTGTTGTCATCGGCCCGGCCGGGGACGGAGAGCAACAGGGTCGGTTTGTCCACCACCAGTACGGCGGCGTCCTGATGAATGATGCGGATGTTGGACAACGGCATTAAAACAGCCTCGTAACAAACGCCAACGGCGGCTCAGGCCCCGCCCTCTGTAGGAGCGAAGCTTGCTCGCGAAAGCGTCACCTCGGTCTATCAGATAGACCGAGGTGCCTGTGTTCGCGAGCAAGCTTCGCTCCTACGGAGTGCGTAAGAGCCTGAGCCGCCGTGGCTCCCGCCGGATCGACTCAGCGATCTGGCAGGGTGATATTGAGTTCCAGGATCGAGCAACTGCCCTGGTTTTCCAGAGCGACGTGCACGTCATCGGACCCGATATTGACGTACTTGCGGATCACTTCCACCAGTTCCTTCTGCAAGGCTGGCAGGTAATCCGGCGTACTGCGCTGGCCGCGTTCATGCGCCACGATGATCTGTAGACGCTCTTTCGCTACCGACGCGGTGCTGACCTTTTTACTGGCACGAAAGAAGTCAAAAAGGTTCATTACCTACCTCCAAAAAGTCGCTCGAAGAATCCCTTCTTCTCGACATCGAGGAAACGATGGTCCACGGTTTTACCCAGCAGGCGATCAACGGCATCGCTGTACGCCTGACCGGCGTCGCTCTGATCGTCGAGAATCACAGGTACGCCCTGGTTGGAGGCCTTGAGGACGGCTTGCGACTCCGGAATCACGCCTAGCAGGGTTACTGCGAGGATTTCCTTGACGTCTTCGACGCCGAGCATTTCACCGTTACTCACGCGTGTCGGGTTGTAGCGGGTCAGCAACAAGTGTTCCTTGATCGGGTCTTCGCCGTTTTCGGCACGACGGGACTTGCTGGCCAGCAGGCCCAGCATGCGGTCCGAGTCACGTACGGAGGAGACTTCCGGGTTGGTCACTACAATCGCTTCATCAGCGAAGTACATGGCCAGGTGGGCGCCTTTCTCGATGCCCGCCGGAGAGTCGCAGACCACGAATTCGAAGTCTTCCTTGAGCTGCATCAGGACCTTTTCGACGCCTTCGACAGTCAGCGCGTCTTTGTCGCGAGTCTGACTGGCGGCCAGTACGTAGAGGTTTTCCAGACGCTTGTCTTTGATCAGAGCCTGTTGCAGGTTGGCTTCGCCGTTGACCACGTTGACGAAGTCATACACCACGCGGCGCTCGCAACCCATGATCAGGTCGAGGTTACGCAAGCCGACGTCGAAGTCGACGATAACTGTTTTGTGACCGCGCAGAGCGAGGCCGGTACCGATAGCGGCGCTGGTGGTGGTCTTACCCACACCACCCTTGCCGGATGTAACCACGAGAATCTTGGCCAAGGTGTTTTACCCCTAAGGAAAAAGGACGTTTAGCCCCTGAAAAACATCTCTTGAAAAACTACTGCAGTCGGACAGCCTTGGCTGGAATCCGGTTCTGAGCGGCGTTTACCCCCGGTAAACACTGCTTTTGGCCTTTTTCCTACTTCGTTTGAGCCGTTTTCGCTACGTTTTAGAGATGCTTGGAAAATGCGGCAGTATCCGTTAAAGCCGAATGATGTTCAACACGTCGCCCGACAGGCTGACTTGTACGCCCGCGCCCCACAATGGATCACGACGCAGATCCTCGGAAACCTTGTAATGGCCAGCGATGGAGACCAGTTCAGCGGTCATTTGCTGACAGAAAATCCTGGCTTTCGTGTCACCTTTGACGCCGGCCAAGACACGACCGCGCATCGCGCCGTATACATGGATGTTCCCATCGGCGAGAAGTTCCGCCCCCGGGCTGACCGACGAAATCACCACCAAATCGCAACCCTGGGCATAAATCTGCTGACCACCGCGTACGGGCGACGTGATGATTTTGGTCGGTTTAATGGTCGGTTCCGGTGGTTTTTCCGGTTTTTTCGCAACAGTGCCTTCGTGCGGGTCGAGCGGGCGCTCACGGGCGCCGGACGGCGGCAGCACCGGCAGATCGACGGCGATGGCGGCGGCAATGTCTTCAATGCGGCTGGCACGGATCGCCAGGGTGCGCAGGCCATGCTGGCGGCAGATGCGCATCAGCCCCGGCAGATCGACCGAGGCTTCGCTGGCCGGAAGTTTGTCCAGGGCCAGGACCAGCGGCGCATTGCTGAAGAAGTTTGGCGCCTGGGCGACCTTGGCGGCCAGTTGCCGATCAAGGTTCTCAAGGTCGTTACGGGCCAGTTCCAGCACCGTAATGGCAAGCATGCTGCCCTTCAACTGGAACACGGGATCTTGGTCTAGCGGTTCGGTTTGGCTCATGGTCGGCATACAACGGCTTGTCACTAAAAGTGCCGAGACTTATAACGAGAACGCCCGCAGGCCGCAAGCCGGGTCGAACGATGTAGAATGCGCGGCCACTGTCTTGACGGAACCTTTAATGGATCGCCCGCGTTTTCGAACAGCATTTCTTTCTCCACGTTTCTGGCCGCTGTGGTGTGGCTTGGGGCTGTTGTGGCTGATTGTGCAGTTGCCATATCCGGCGTTGCTGTCGGTCGGTCGCGTCTTGGGTGCCTTGATGTATCGAGTGGCCGGCGACCGACGGCGCATTGCCAAGCGCAATCTTGAGCTGTGTTTCCCTGAAAAGTCCGCTGCCGAGCGCAAGCGTCTGCTCAAGGAAAACTTCGCCTCCACCGGCATCGCCTTCTTCGAGATGGCCATGAGCTGGTGGTGGTCGCGCAAGCGTCTGGCGAAACTGGCCCATGTCGAAGGCCTGGAGCATTTGAAGCAGGCCCAGCGCGACGGCAAAGGCGTGATTCTGATGGCTGTGCATTTCACCACGCTGGAGATCGGCGCGGCGTTGCTCGGTCAGCAGCACACCATCGATGGCATGTACCGCGAACACAAGAATCCACTGTTCGACTACATCCAGCGTCGTGGCCGCGAGCGGCACAACCTCGACTCGCTGGCGGTGGAGCGCGACGACGTGCGCGGCATGCTCAAACTGCTGCGGGCCGGCAGAGCGATCTGGTACGCACCGGATCAGGACTACGGCGCCAAGCAAAGTATCTTTGTGCCGCTGTTCGGGATTCAGGCGGCGACCGTTACCGCCACCAGCAAATTCGCCCGGCTGGGCAAAGCGCTGGTGGTGCCGTTCACCCAGGAACGCCTGGCGGATGGCAGCGGTTATCGGTTAGTGATCCATGCACCGCTCGAGGGCTTTCCCGGCGAGACGGAAGAAGCTGACTGCATTCGGATCAACCAGTGGGTCGAAAGTGCTTTGCGTGAGTGTCCGGAGCAATACCTCTGGGCGCATCGCCGCTTCAAGACCCGTCCACCGGGCGAGGCGAAGCTGTACGCCAAACGCGGTTGAGTCACCGATCCCTTTAAGCACCATGGAGTGTTGCGATGAGTTCTGCTGAACCGGTTACAGGGTTGATACTTTCCGGCGGCGGGGCTCGGGCGGCTTATCAGGTGGGCGTGCTGGCGGCGATTGCCGAGCTGCTACCGGTAGGCGCGGCGAATCCGTTTCCGGTGATCGTCGGTACTTCGGCTGGCGCGATCAACGCGGTCAGCCTGGCCAGTGGGGCAATGGACTTTCGCGGCGCGATTCAGCGTCTGACTGCCTTCTGGCAAGGTTTCCGCAGTCATCTGGTATTGCGCAGCGACTGGCCGGGAGTGATCCATCAAGCCACCCGTTTTGTCAGTCACAATCTGATGGGGATTGGCGCTCCGGTGCCCGTGGCCCTGCTCAACAGCTCGCCGCTGCGCGGTTTGCTCAACGACAAACTGCACATGCCCGGAATTGCCGAGGCCATTGCGCAAAAGCAATTGAAGGCGGTGGCGGTCACGGCGTTTGGTTATGAGTCCGGTCAGGCCGTCACGTTTTATCAGGGCGGCGGCACCATCGAGTCCTGGTTGCGCCATCGGCGAATCGGCGTGCCGACACAATTGAGCGTCGAACATTTGCTGGCCAGTTCGGCGATTCCGTTGTTGTTTGCGCCGGTGAAAATCGGCGAAGAGTATTTCGGCGATGGCGCGGTGCGTCAATCGGCACCGATCAGCCCGGCCCTGCACCTGGGTGCCAGCCGCGTGCTGGTGGTGGGTGTCAGCGGCAACCCGCGCGGGGTCGACCCGCAACAGCCACTGCAACGGGCCTACACAGGTCAGCAGCCGACCCTGGCGCAAATCGGCGGGCACATGCTCAACAGTACGTTCATTGACAGCCTGGAAAGTGACATCGAGTTGCTGCAACGTTTGAATCAGTTCAGCCATCTGCTGCCCGACGGCGCGCCGAGTCGGGCATTGGGAGCAGCGCCGGTGGAGGTGCTGGTGATTTCGCCGAGTCAGCCGATCGATGAAATTGCGGCGCGGCATCGCCAGGAATTGCCGGCGGCCTTGCGTCTGTTTTTGCGCGGGCCGGGGGCGACCAAGACCAGCGGGGCAGGGGTATTGAGTTATCTGCTGTTCGAGGCGGGATATTGCAGTGAGTTGATCGATCTGGGGCGGCGCGATGCGTTGGCCAAGCGCGATGAGTTGTGTCGGTTTCTGGGGTTGGTGGAGCCTGCGGTTCCGGCTTGAGATTTGTGGTGCGGCTGTTCGCGGGCAAGCCTCGCTCCTACAGGGTTTTTGTCGTTCTTCGGCCATGTGAACGACGCAAATCCTGTAGGAGCGAGGCTTGCCCGCGAAGCTTTTACGATCAGAAGTGGAACTTCACCAGGAAGCTCGTGTTGCTCTGATCGGTCTTGAAGTACTGGCTGTCCTTGATCCCGTACTTGTCTGACCAGTAGTCGTACTCGACACCGACGTACAACTGCTTCTCGCCTATGTTCAGGGCTTTGCCCAAGTCGTATTTGATCTGCGGGTTGAAGTGCAGGTTGGCGTGGTAGGTGCCTTTGCTGTTCTTGTCGTTATCGACTACCCAGTCCATGAAACCATCGATCAGGATATTCGAATCGCCCACGGGAATGGTGTAGGACCAAACCGGAGTGATCTGCCAGACGTTGTCACCCGGGCGACTGCCCTCGGTGTGACGCTGGTAGAAGTTCAACTGGAAGTAGTCGAACCCGGGAATCGCCAGGTCGAAACCCGGACCGATCAGGTAGGACTCCGTATCGCCCTCACCGAACTCGTACGTCATGGCCAGCAGCACGTCTTTGATCGGGCCGAACGCCAGTTTCTGGTCGAAGATTTTGCCAAACGACAAGCGCGGGCTGATTTCGCCGTAATAGGTGTTCGAGCCGACGCCGCTGTCTTCCTTGCCGTTGTAGAAAATCTTGTCGACGAACACGAAGTTGTCCCCGTATTTCCAGGCATCGGCGTGCTCGAAGGTGACGGTTTGCTGAATGCGCGGGTTGACCTGGAAGTCCTTGCCATAGAGGTAGGTCAGGCTGTTGTTCTGCCATTGCAGCAAGTCGCCGGCCATTGCCTGGCCCCCGGCCAGCAAGGATCCCGCGAGCATCAGGCTGGTGCACGTACGTTTCATTCGGTTGCTCCCAAAAAGTAGGTGGTTCCACGTTTTTTTTCTAAGGTCGGCACTCTGGTGTGGCGCCTTTTTCTTTGCTGTAAAAAACAATCCAGTCGGTCAGCTTTAGTGCTGTTAGCAAGAGCTGAGCCAAGGCTTTCGAAAAGCCAAAAAACGCCCGTTCGGCTGTTTGAAAACAGTCGATTGAGCGTCAATTCGAGAGGCCTTGGTGCTGTCCAGAGCCGGGATAAGTTGGCTTTCTGGTCAGGAATTAAATCCGCGCTTTTTTTTAGAGCGGATTCGGGCGGGCGCGGAGAATACTGACTCCTTGGCCAGGTCTCAAGTGCCCCGCAACAGAGCACCGGTGACAGGTATCGGGCACGGTTGCGGGCCATCTTAAAAGTGCACCTTTACCAGCAGGCTGGCGGTGTTTTGGTGAGTGTCAAAGTTGGCGCTGTTTTCGATTCCGTACTTGTTTTTCCAATAGCTGTATTCGGTGCCGACGTAGACGAATTTCTCGCCCCAGCCCAACGCTTTGCCCAGGTCGTATTTGATCTGCGGATTGAAGTGCAAGTTGGCGTGGTAAGTGCCGCGTGCGTTGCGATCGTTGTCCACCACCCAGTCCAGATAGCCATCGATCAACAGGTTCGAATTGCCTAGCGCAACGCTGTAGGACCAGGTGGGAGTGATCTGCCAGACACCATCACCAGGGCGTGGGCCTTCGGTCTGGCGACGATAGAAGTTCAAGGTGAAGTAGTTGAAACCCGGTACTGCCAGATCGAAACCCGGGCCGATCAGATATGCCTCGCTGTCGCCTTCGCCGTACTCGTACGTCATGGCCAGCAATACGTCCTTGACCGGGCCAAACTCGAAACGACGGTCGAGTATCTTGCCAAAGGACAGGCGTGGGCTGAATTCGCCATAGAAGGCGTGGGGGCCTTTATTGCGGTCTTGTTCGCCGTTGTAGAAGATCTTGTCGATGAACAGGAAGTTATCGCCGTACTTCCATTTGTCGGCGTGCTCGAACGTCACCGTCTGCTGGATCGACGGGTTGACCACGAAATTCTTGCCGTACAGGTAGCTCAGGCTGTTGGTTTGCCACAGCAGTAAGTCCTCGGCCATGGCGTGGCTCGCGGCCAACAGGCCAGAGCCCAACAGCACGCTGGTTTTTATCCGAATCATCTGTTGCTCTCTTTTGTTTTTATTGTTTGAGGCGCAGGCAGCCACCCTTGTGGGAGCGAGCAGGCTCGCTCCCACAAGGGTGTGTGTCTTTTAGTGGGTCAGTGCGGGTGGGTGTGGCAGTTCGGAATGCAACACCTCGGATCTTTTTTATTCTTGTGATTTTTGTTTCAAGTGGACCTGTGGCGGGGGGCTTGCTGTGGCCACAAAAGCCCCCTCGCCACAACGGTGTGTTGCTTATTGGGTTTGAGCTCCCTGAACAATCCACGCACCGATCAGGTCGCGCTCTTGCTGGGTCATCTGGGTGATGTTGCCCAATGGCATGATCTGGCTGGCGACAGCCTGGGCCTGGATGCGCGGGGCCTGAAGCTTGATCTGCTCGGGGGTATCGAACATCACGCCCGCCGGTGCCGCGCTGAACAGCGGGCTGGTGGGTTTCGCCGAATGGCAGACCGTGCAGCGTTCCTGGATCACGTCATGCACCTTGTCGAAGGCAGGACCGGCATTGGATGCCTGGGCGGGTGCAGTTTCAGGGGCTGCCGCCGGTGCAGCTTCAGCCGGTTTCTTGCCACCGCCGAGGGCGGTTTCCGGCAGCGGCTGGTACTCGATGGCCCCAGGCGCCTTGGCCACTTCAGGTGCGCTGGACATCGGCGCCGGCCCGGTCACGTAGGCCAGGCAGATCATGCCGACCGCCGCAGCAGGCAGGGTCCAGGCAAACTTGTGGCTATCATGACGGGTGTTGAAGTAGTGACGCACCAACACCGCCAGCACCGCGATCCCGGCCAGGATCAGCCAGTTGTATTGGCTGCCGTAAGTGCTCGGGAAGTGGTTGCTGATCATGATGAACAGCACCGGCAAGGTGAAATAGTTGTTGTGCCGCGAACGCAGCAAGCCTTTGGCCGGCAGCGCCGGATCGGGCGTGCGGTTCTCGGCAATCGCCGCCACCAATGCGCGTTGGGCCGGCATGATGATGCGGAACACGTTGCCGACCATGATGGTGCCGATGATCGCGCCGACGTGCAGGTACGCACCACGACCGCTGAACACTTTGCTGAAGCCGTAAGCAGCGCCGATGATCAGCACGAACAGGATTGCGCCTAGCAGGGCAGGGCGTTTGCCCAGGGCCGAGTCGCAGAGGAAGGAGTAGACGAACCAGCCGACGAACAACGAGCCGATGCCCAGCAGAACACCTTCAGGGCCGGTCAGGCTGCTGCCCGGAGCGAGCAGGTAGAGCGTCGGGTTGGAGTAGAACACCACGCACAGCAGCGCGACCCCCGACAGCCAGGTGAAGTAGGCTTCCCATTTGAACCAGTGCAGGTTGTCCGGCATGGTCGGTGGAGCCAGTTTGTATTTTTCCAGGTGGTAGATACCGCCGCCATGGATCGCCCATAAATCGCCCGCCAGCCCGTTTTTCGGGTTGACCCGATTGAGGTTGTTTTCCAGCCAGACGAAATAGAACGACGCGCCGATCCAGGCCACGCCAGTAATCATGTGAACCCAGCGCACGCTCAGGTTCAGCCATTCCAACAGATGTGCTTCCACAGTCTTTACCTCTCGCCTGTCACTCTGTTGTCGAGTGATCAGACCTTCTCTTATTGGTGGGGGGCGAGGATCAAACGCTCATCCTCTTTGAAAAAATGCTCATCGCAGTTATTGCCTGTGCCACTGCGATCAACCACCAGGAAGTCATCCCGCTTTTCGATCGTCAGCACCGGGTGGTGCCAGACGCCGCGATGGTAATT
>NZ_JBIVCD010000007.1:78914-182851 GCF_044746425.1 Pseudomonas sp. NPDC086112
ACCACGATCAGAAAGGGGTTGCCGAGCAGCGGAATGAAAGCCTGGCTGCCCAGCGGATGACGCTCCAGCATGCAGACGGTCAGCGGCATGTCCTGCGCATCGGCGCGGAAAATGCTGATGATCGCCTTGTCCTCTGGCGTAGCGGTTTCCACCGTCGCCAGTTTGTGAAAGCGCATGGTCGAACCGTTGTTGATCATGAAGTGATCGCTGCCGTCGGTTTCGATCACGTCACCGAAAGGGGCGAAGGCTTCTTTGGTCAGCGGTTCAATCGTCAATGTGCGCATGCTGGTCTTCTTTTCGTTAAGTTCTGTGTTGTCTGTTCTGGCGTCTTCGCGAGCAAGCCCGCTCCCACAGGGGAATGCATTTCAAATGTGGGAGCGGGCTTGCTCGCGAATGGCCTCACCGCTTATTTAGCGACCTTGCCCAATACCCGCAGGCGGCTCACACCACCATCCGGGAACACGTTCAGACGGATGTGGGTGATCGGGCCCAGCGCCTTGATCTGCTCGGCGAAGGTGTGTTCTGCGTGCATTTCCAGCTTCTGGCTTGGCAACAGTTCGCGCCAGAACAGCGATTGGGTTTCGATCTGACTGTCGGTGCCGCCTTTCACGAATGCACCCTGGATCGAGCAAGTGTCCGGGTAGTTGCCCTTGAAGTGCAGGGTGTCGACGATGACTTTCTCGACTTCACCCGCATGGCCCAGCGCGACGATCACCCAGTCATTACCCGGCGTGCGACGACGGGCGGTTTCCCAGCCGTCGCCCATGTTGATGCCACGACCCGGGTTGAGGATGTTGCTCATGCGGCCGAAGTGTTCATCGGAGCAGGCCAGCGCCCGGCCGCCGTTCAGGGCTGCAGCCAGGTCGACTTGTTCGTTGTCGCCCACAGCGGACCAGTCGCGGAACGGAATGCCGTACACGCGCAGACGGGCCACGCCGCCATCCGGGTAGATGTTGAAGCGCAGGTGGCTGAACGCCTGTTCATTGTTGATTTCGTGGTAGTGGTGGCTGTTGCCTTGCAGCTCGACGGCCGACAGCACTTCAGTCCACTGGGTATTTTCGTCCGGCTCGCCGGAGGCCAGGAAGCAGGCTTCCAGGGAGGCCGACGGCGGGAAGTTGCCGGTGAAGAATGAAGTGTCGATGTCCACGCCCTTGATCGAGCCCGGTACGCCCAGGCGGATCACCGCGCTGTCGTAGCCTTCGAAGCGCTTGCGGCGCGACTCCCAGCCGTCCATCCACTTGCCGTTGTCATCGAACACGCCCTCCTTCCACACGGCCGTGGTCGGTTGGAACAGACGGTTGGCGTCGGCGAACCAGTCATCGGTGACCGAGATGATTTTGGTGCCCAGACGGGCGTCGGCCAGGTTGACGAACTTCTCGAAAGGTACGGCGTAAGCTTTCATTCTTCTTGTCTGCCTTTAATTAGTTGGCTTGGGATGCTTGCAGGAGCCCTGGGTGCTTTTTTCACAAGGGCTGCTCGCTAAAGGGTCAGTAATCGGAACAACGCGATCTTGTTGATCTCAGCTAGCGCGCATTTGAATTCGGTGTCGACCGAGTTGTGAATGCGCGTTTCGAACGCTGCGAGGATCTGATGCCGGTTGCTGCCTTTTACCGCCATGATGAAGGGAAACTTGAACTTGGCCTTGTAGGCGTCGTTCAGCTCGGTGAAGCGCTGGAACTCATCGCTCGAGCATTGGTGAATCCCCGCGCCAGACTGTTCTTCAGTGCTGGCAGCGGTAAGTTGGCCCTGGACGGCGGCTTTGCCGGCCAGGTCCGGGTGAGCGTTGATCAGGGCCAGTTGGCTTGTGTGATCAGCGCTCAACAAGATGTCGCTCATGCGCTGGTGCAGGGTTTCGATCTCGTCGATCGAAGCGTCCTGGCCCAGGTCGAAGGCCTTCTCGGCCACCCATGGCGAGTGTTCGTAAATGTCGGCGAAGGCGGCGACAAAGGCGTCGCGACTCAGGGTCGATGGTTTCAGGGTTTGGAAGCGGCTCATTTCGCAGCCCCTTGATACGGGTGGGTTGCGTGCCAGTGGCGAGCGATGTCGACGCGGCGGCTGAACCACACCTGTTCATGACTTTTAGCGTATTCGATAAAGCGTTTGAGCGAAGCCAGACGCGCCGGACGGCCGATCAGGCGGCAGTGCAGGCCGATCGACAACATCTTCGGTGCTTCGGCGCCTTCGGCATACAGCACATCGAACGCGTCTTTGAGGTATTCGAAAAAGTCGTCGCCCTTGTTGAAGCCCTGGACCTGAGTGAAGCGCATGTCGTTGGTGTCCAGGGTGTAGGGGATCACCAGATGCGCCTTGCCGGTCGGGTTGTTCGGTTCCCAGTAGGGCAGGTCGTCGTCGTAGGTGTCGCAGTCGTAAAGAAAACCGCCTTCTTCCATCACCAGTCGACGGGTGTTCGGGCCGGTGCGGCCGGTGTACCAGCCCAGTGGGCGCTCGCCGGTGATTTCGGTGAGGATGCGGATCGCTTCGAGCATGTGCTCGCGTTCCTGCGCTTCGTCCATGTACTGGTAGTCGATCCAGCGGTAGCCGTGACTGCAGATTTCATGGCCAGCATCGACCATGGCGCGGATCACGTCCGGGTGACGCTGGGCGGCCATGGCCACGGCGAAGATGGTCAGCGGGATGTCGAATTCCTTGAACAATTTCAGAATCCGCCAGACGCCGGCACGGCTGCCATACTCGTAAAGGGATTCCATGCTCATGTTGCGCTCGCCTTGCAACGGCTGCGCCGAGACCATTTCCGAGAGGAACGCTTCGGACTCTTTATCGCCGTGCAGGATATTGCGCTCGCCACCTTCCTCGTAGTTGAGCACGAAGGACAGCGCGATGCGGGCATTGCCCGGCCAGTGTGGGTGAGGAGGGTTACTGCCGTAACCGATCAGGTCGCGTGGATAGTCAGCGCTCACTGCAGTCTTCCTTCTTGTTCGTGTCGACTTGTTCAAAGTCAGGGTGTGTGTGGCGGCCTGGCGATGAGAGGGCAGGCTGGCGTCACAGCGATGGGTTGATTGTATACAACTTTATATTCACTTTGTAAGCCTGTTTTTTTGCATTTTTCATTGGCTATCCACTTTGATGGGTACTGCAAGAAACCTGCCTGACTGGTCAGCTAATGGATAGGAGGTCCTCTGATCTTATGGTTCGGCGCAAGATTCGCTGACAAACCCTGAATGGCGGTGGTAGCGGTAAAAATGTCGTTTTTATTGTGTACAATTTTTATGAAAAATGTCTTAATCAGTCGCTCGCCGCAGCTTTTCGTGCTCCGAAACGGTGCGGTCTCCTTTTCAACTGACTTCGGGAGGCGCGAGGTCTGACTGCTCCACGCAGGCAGGCGCGCAGAATCAATGGGACGTTTGACTACACACGTTTTGGACGCTGCACACGGTTGCCCGGGCAGCTCGATCAAGGTCGAGTTGTACCGCGTTGAAGGTTCGCAGCTGGAATTGGTCGCCACTGCGATTACCAACAGCGATGGCCGTGTCGATTCGCCGCTGCTGCAAGGTGATAACTATCGGTCCGGGGTTTATCAGCTTCAGTTTCATGCGGGTGATTACTACCGCACCCGTGGGGTTCAGCTGCCCGAGCCTGCGTTTCTGGATGTGGTGGTGCTGCGTTTCGGCATCTCTGCGGAACAGGATCACTACCACGTGCCGTTGTTGATTTCGCCGTACAGCTATTCCACATACCGAGGCAGTTGATCCCCCAAGCAGCTGCCTCCTCCGAGAAGCGACTGCGCATATAGCTTCTTTGGTCTTTCGCCCGCTCACACTGCGGGCTTTTTTTTGCTCTGAGAATGTGGTGCAGGGGAGGGACCCTTCGCGGGCAAGCCTCGCTCCTACAGGATTTGCGTCGTTCACGTTATGTAAGAACAACAAAATAATCTGTAGGAGCGAGGCTTGCCCGCGAAGCTTTTAGCGACTTAACAATGAAGCGGCACCCGCACCACTGAACAACCCCGCACTCACCCGGTTAAACCAGCTCTGCCCATTGCCGCTGCGCAAATACCGCGCCGCGCCGTGAGCCCCCAGCCCATAAGCCAACTTGCACAGCAAATCCAGCACGGTCCAGGTGGCAATCATCACCAGCAACTGCGGCAGGAACGGTTGCTCGGCACCCAAAAACTGCGGCAGGAAAGCGGCGAAGAACAAAATGTCTTTCGGATTGCTCGCGCCGAGCATGAACGCGCGCCCGAACAGTGCACGAAAGCGCGGCACCGGCGCAGCCTGGGGCACTTCGGCGCCTTGGGAGGGCTGACGCGATTGCTGCCAGCTCTGCCAGGCGAGATAGAACAGGTACAACGCACCGACGATTTTCAGGGCGCTGAACAGCTGTTCCGACGCCAGCAACAATGCACCCAAGCCAAGCGCCGAAGCACTGAGCAGACAGATCGACGCAATCACGCCTCCCAGAAACGCCGGGTAAGAGCGGCGCAAACCGTAATTCAGACTGTTGCTGATCATCAGCAACGACAGTGGTCCCGGGATCAGGATCACCACCAGCGCAGCGCCGCTGAACAGCAGCCAGGTTTCCAGACTCATCACTTTCCTCCCTATATGCAAAAGCCTCACCCGATGGGGTGAGGCTGTTTTGAAGCACTGTTTTTGAAACGTAGACGGCTTACAAGAAAATGAACTTGGCGATGAAGATCGCGCAGAGCACCCACAAACTGACGGAAATTTCCTTGTGTTTACCGGTGAAAGCCTTCAGCACCACGTAAGTGATAAAGCCCAGCGCGATACCGTCGGCGACCGAGAAGGTCAGCGGCATCATGATCGCGGTAACGATCGCCGGAATGCTGTCGGTGGCTTCGTCCCATTCGATATGCGCCATGCCGCCCATCATCAGCATCGCCACATAAATCAGCGCACCGGCGGTTGCATAAGCGGGGATCATGCCAGCCAGCGGTGCAAAAAACATTGCGGCAATAAATAGCACACCTACGGTCACAGCGGTAAGACCAGTCCGACCACCCGCTGCTACGCCAGCGGCACTTTCCACATAGCTGGTGACTGGCGGAACACCGACCACCGCACCAAATACGCTGGAAGCACTGTCGGCTTTCATGGCGCGGGAAAGGTTTTCGATCCGGCCGTCAGCGTTCACCAGGTTGGCGCGCTGGGCGACGCCCATCAGGGTGCCGGCGGTGTCGAACATGTGTACGAAGAGGAAAGCGAGTACCACGCTGATCATGCTGACGTTGAATACGCCGGCGACATTCATGGCCATCCAGGTCGGTGCCAGGCTCGGCGGGGCAGACATGATGCCCTCGTAGTGCACCAGGCCCAGGCCCCAACCGGCCAGGGTCACGGTGATGATGCTGATGAGGATCGCGCCGAACACTTTGTGGTAGCTGAGCACGGCAATCATCAGAAAGCAGATGGCCGCCAGCAACGGGCCAGGTTCGCGCAGGGAACCAAGCTTGATCAGAGTGGCCGGGCTATCGACAACGATGCCAGCGGTTTTCAAACCGATCAGCCCCAGAAACAGGCCCACGCCGGCGCCCATGGCAAAGCGCAAACTCACTGGAATGCTGTTGAGCAACCATTCGCGAATCCGGGAAAAGGTCAGGAACATGAACAACACACCGGAGACGAACACCGCACCGAGGGCGGTTTCCCAGTTGTAGCCCATGGTGCCGACCACGGTGTAAGTGAAGAACGCGTTCAGGCCCATGCCCGGTGCCAGGCCGACCGGCCAGTTGGCGTACAGGCCCATCAGCAGGCAACCCAGCGCGGCGGCGATGCAGGTGGCGACGAACGCCGCACCGTGGTCGATGCCGGCATCGGCCATGATGTTCGGGTTGACGAAGATGATGTAAGCCATGGTGATGAAGGTTGTCAGACCGGCGATCAGCTCGGTCTTCACCGTGGTGCCGTGCAAGCTGAGTTTGAAGATGCGCTCCAGCCAGCCATTGTGTAATGGCGGCGAGAGTTCCAGCGTCGGGGCTTCGGATTTGCGGCTTTCCACAGCGAGTACTCCTCAAGAGTTTTATTGTTATTTCCAGGGCCGGACCCATGAGGGCGGCAGCGACCCTTTGAGGTACTTGCGAATTTGTTGACCTGATGGTCAGGAACTCGCACGAAGCGAATTATGCTTTTGTATACAAATAAAGCAAATAATGTTTTTGATTTTGTAGACGAAAAGTTTGTTGATCGGGATATATCGGCTATAGACGATCGTTCCCACGCTCTGCGTGGGAATGCCGCCATGGACGCTCTGCGTCCGCCGTTGATGTGACGCAGAGCGTCACGGGATGCATTCCCACGCAGAGCGTGGGAAGGATCAAACCTGTAGGAGCGAGGCTTGCCCGCGAAGGCTGACCTGAGGTAATCAAATCTTCTGCTGGTTCTCCCCTAACCTTAGATTCACCGCCAACCACCCATTAACCGCCGTCTCCCCGGCCTCGGCAAATACCCGCTCGAGCAATTTCACCTGCTCGCGCCGCAACGACTGCTCGAACCGCGCGCCTTCCGCAGTCAGTTCCAGCAGCCGCTTACGCTTGTCGGTCTCGGACGCGACGCTGTTCACCAAATGCATTTCCACCAATTGTCGCAGCGGAATGTTCAGCGCCTGCTTGCTCACGCCGAGCAACGCCAGCAACTCCTTGACGCTGAGGGCAGGGTAGCGGGCGATGAAAAACACGATGCGTTGATGCACCCGGCTCAAGCCGCGACGCTCGAGCATTTCGTCGGCTTTGGCGGTGAACGCCTGGTAACCGAAGAAAAACGCTTCCATGGCTTGTTGCTGAGTGCTGGGGTTTTTAAGGTCAAGCATGTTGACGTATCCGTTCGGTCTGTCGTAATTTCGGTCAACCAGTTTGACTCATTTTCCTCAGGCCTCGCTACCGGTGACCCCATGGCTTTTTCCGAACGTGTCTCGCGCCTTAAAAGTTCTTTGATCCGTGAAATCCTCGCCGCCGCCCAGCGTCCGGAAGTGATGTCGTTCGCCGGCGGCTTGCCGGCCGAAGCCATGTTGCCGAAAGTCGAGTGGGCCGACATGTCGCTGTCCATGGGGCAATACGGCATGAGTGAAGGCGAACCGGCGCTGCGTGAGGCGCTGGCGGCCGAAGCCCGAGCGTTGGGTGTGCCGTGTGAGGCGAGTCAGGTATTGGTGGTCAGCGGCTCCCAGCAAACCCTCGATCTGGCGGCCAAGCTCTACATCGACAAAGGCACCGAGATTCTGCTCGAAGCACCGACCTACCTGGCGGCGTTGCAGATTTTTCAGCTGTTTGGCGCCGACTGCATCACCGTCCCATTGGAAGCCGATGGCCCGAACCTGGCACAACTGCGTAACCGTCTGGAAAAACACAAGCCAGCGTTCATCTACCTGATTCCGACGTTTCAGAACCCGTCGGCAGTGCGCTACAGCGAGGTTAAGCGCGATGCAGTGGCAGCGTTGCTCGACGAGTTCGGCGTAACCCTGATCGAAGACGAACCCTACCGCGAACTGACCTTCGACGGCGGCAGCGCCACGCCGATCATCAGCCGCTTGAACAAAGCCAGCTGGATCTACACCGGCACCGTGTCGAAAACCCTGTTGCCGGGCCTGCGGGTCGGTTACCTGATCGCCAGCCCAGACCTGTTTCCTCACTTGCTGCGGCTCAAGCAATCGGCCGATCTGCACACCAACCGCATCGGGCAGTGGCAAGCGCTGCAATGGATCGGCACTGAGAAATACCAACAGCATCTGGGTGAGTTGCGTGATTTCTATCGGGTTCGTCGGGATGCATTTCAGTTGGCATTGGAAACGCACTTTTCCGATCTGGCGCAGTGGAACGTGCCGCAGGGCGGGTTGTTTTTCTGGCTGACGCTCAAGCAGCCGTTGGATACGCGCACGCTGCTCAAGGCTGCGCTAGCGGCGGATGTGGCGTTTATGCCGGGCGAACCGTTTTTTCCTGAGCCGGACAAGAATCCCGGTCATCTGCGGCTGAACTTCAGCCACATCGACCCGGTGCGACTGGACGAAGGGCTCAAGCGATTGGCGACTGTGGTGCGCGAGGGCCAGGCGGCAGAAGCGGCCTGAGGGGAGGGTATAAACAACGAACCGGCCAATCGGCCGGTTTATTTTTGCCCAGGATTTGTAGTGCTTGTGCTGACGCCTTCGCGGGCAAGCCTCGCTCCTACGGGGGCGAGGTGACCATTCGCACACACCGCCAACCTGTAGGAGCGAGGCTTGCCCGCGAAGAGGCCATCAGCAGCACCACATCATCAGGCTGCAGCAAACCGCTTATCCAGATAATCAATGATCACCTTGGACTCATACATCCAAGTGGTCTGGCCATTCTCTTCGATGCGCAGGCACGGCACCTTGATCTTGCCACCTTGTTCAAGCAGGGTCTGGCGATCCTGTTCACTGTTCTTGGCATCGCGCAACGCCACCGGAACGTTCAGGCGACGCAGGGTGCGGCGGGTTTTCACGCAGAACGGGCAGGCGTGGAACTGATACAGGGTCAGGTCCTTGGCGGCCGCTTCGACCTGAGCCTGAGCGGCGGCGGGGCGCTGCTTCTTGCCTGGCCGAGTAATGAAATCGATGAAGATGATCAGTTGGCCGAGGCCGACACGAAGCGCTTTGACGAACACGTTGTAAGCCTCACGGGGCGAATGAAGAAAGGCGCGCAGCTTACCTGATTTTCGCAGGCGAAAAAAAACCGGCGATCAGTGCCGGTTTTCTTCGTACTGCGAGTTACTTGATCAGGCTGAGAAACTCGCTGCGGGTGGCCGCGTTTTCGCGGAACTCGCCGAGCATCACCGAGGTGATCATCGTCGAGTTCTGTTTCTCCACACCGCGCATCATCATGCACATGTGCTTGGCCTCAATCACCACCGCCACGCCCAGGGCGCCGGTGACCTGCTGGACCGCATCGGCGATCTGGCGACTGAGGTTTTCCTGGATCTGCAGGCGGCGAGCGTACATATCGACGATCCGCGCGACTTTCGACAGCCCCAGGACCTTGCCGCTCGGGATGTAGGCAACATGGGCCTTGCCGATGAACGGCAGCATGTGGTGCTCGCACAACGAGTAGAGCTCGATGTCCTTGACCAGCACCATCTCGCTGTTGTCGGAGCTGAACAAGGCACCGTTGGTGACCTCTTCCAGTGTCTGTTCATAACCGCGGCAAAGGTACTGCATGGCTTTGGCGGCACGTTTTGGCGTGTCGAGCAGGCCCTCGCGGGAGGCGTCCTCGCCCAATTGGCCGAGAATCTCGGTGTAATTCTGTTCCAGGGACATGAAACTACCTGTGGGATTTTACGCAAAGGGCAAGGGTACGGTGACGGACACGGCGCTGCAAGCGTGAAGCGACGGTATCACTCGTCGCGACCTTCCATCATGGTGCGTTTGAGCATCACATAAACCGCTCCGGCGCCGCCGTGTTTCGGTTGGCACGAAGTGAAGCCAAGCACCTGTGAATGCTGACGTAGCCAGGTGTTGACGTGGCTTTTGATCATCGGCCGCTTGCCGTCCAGGCGCACCGCTTTGCCGTGGGTGACGCGTACGCAGCGGATTTCGAATTTGGTCGCTTCGGCCAGAAAGGCCCATAGGGTCTCACGGGCCTTTTCCACGTTCATGCCATGCAGGTCGAGACTGCCTTCGAACGGAATCTGTCCGATCTTGAGCTTGCGCATCTGGCTTTCCTGGACACCGTCGCGGGCCCACATCAGCTCATCTTCGGGGCCGACATCAATGACGAACTGATCGGACAGCCCGTCAACGGTGGTGGCATCGGTGCGCACAGTGGCGGCCTGGCGCAGCTTGGCGATTTGCGCGCGGTCGGCCTTGGGTTTGCCGGTTTCGGCGCGATCGTGCTTGATCGGCTTGACGCCTTGGATCGCGCTTTTGAACAGGGAAAAATCGTCGTCTTGCATGTCAGCCTCCGCGAAGGGCGGCCAGTTTACCCAAGTCGGGACGAATGGGGCGCGACAAAACGTCCGGCGTTGGGCTTAGTCGTGTTTTTTCATCAAATGCGGGGACATGTTCAGCTCTTGCGATTGACGCGAACGGCGGCGGCAGCGGCGCCACAGCCACACCCCGATGTACAGCACGAACAGGCCAATCGCCAAAATCACTGCTGAACCGACCCGGTTGGTATTCAACTCGCCCAGGGCGGGCGCTTGGCCGAGCAGGCTGGCGGCACCTGCCATCACCAGCAGCACGCCGCACATCGCCAGCAGAGCGGCAATGGCTGCGCCGAAGCGAAAACGCCAGTTGCTCTGGCCTTTGGGCCGCAAGCGGCGTGCATCAAAACCATCGGATAACTTCATTCCGACCTTCCTCAATGGGTATCGGCCCTTCGACCGGGAGTTGACCGGGATGTTCCTGAGGCTAGGGCAATTACAGCAAATGAGA
Source organism: Pseudomonas sp. NPDC086112 (assembly GCF_044746425.1). Classification (NCBI taxonomy): domain Bacteria; kingdom Pseudomonadati; phylum Pseudomonadota; class Gammaproteobacteria; order Pseudomonadales; family Pseudomonadaceae; genus Pseudomonas; species Pseudomonas sp. NPDC086112. The sequence goes on from NZ_JBIVCD010000007.1 coordinate 89,268, forward strand.
GGCTTTTGCGGATGAGCGGCGGCATGGACCGCTCATCGACGGTCGATCAGATCAGTTCGCGGGTCAGGGCGAGGGTGGCGAAGTTGTCCGCCATGATCGCCATTTCGGTGTGCTGAACGTGCTCGGCGCTCAGGACGCCACCCTTGTAGGGCAGGTCGCGAGTCGCGCAGGCGTCTTCAACCAATGTGCAACGAAAGCCCAGGTTCTTCGCGGCGCGCACGGTAGTGCTGACGCTGGAATGGCTCATGAAGCCGCACACGATCAGGTCCAGCGAGCCGAGATCCTGCAGGCGGTCATACAGTTCGGTGCCGTGAAAGGCACTCGGCAGCAGTTTGCCGATGATGGTTTCGCCGCTCTGCGGCTCAAGGCCCGGAATGAATTCACCGCGCTCGCCTTGCGGGTCGAACAGCCCACCGACAGTGCCAAGGTGGCGCACGTGCACGATCGGCCGACCGGCTGCACGGGCAGCGGCCACCAGTTGCTTGATGTTCGCGACGGCAGCATCCATGCCGCTCAGTGCCAAGGGGCCGCTGAGGTATTCTTTCTGGGCATCGATGATGACAAGGGTCGCATGACCCAGATTGGCCGCTGCATAACCACGGCCGCTGAGTTGAAACATCGTTTTTGGAACGGACATTCTGGGGCTCCTTCGGGTGGGGCTTTTGCGACATTGTCCTCTGGCTGAGCGCTTCTGTGAATCGCTACCATCGTAGGCACCGCCGTTGTTGGGTCGCAGCCTTGTCAAGATACTCGTTCTGTTCAATAGCTTGCTGAAAAAATAGAAGAGTCCTACATCTGGTCCGGTGTTTTTCCTGCGTCGTCGTGGCGTCTTTTGGCTGTTAGAATCGTCAGTCGTTTTTTCTGGAGTTTGCCCCGTGATCACTTCCCGACTTCGTACCCTGCGTGACCATATCCGTTGGGCCGTCAGCCGCTTCCATGGGGAGGATCTGTTTTTCGGCCATGGGACCGACAACGCCTGGGACGAAGCCCGTCAACTGGTGTTAGGTGCGCTGCACTTGCCGTGGGAAATCGCTGATAGCTACCTCGACTGCAATTTGGAAGAGGACGAACTGGTCAACTTGCAGCGCCTGCTCAAACGTCGCATCGAAGAGCGCATTCCGACCGCTTACCTGCTGGGTGAAGCCTGGTTCTGCGGTATGTCATTCATTGTCGACGAACGCGTACTGATCCCGCGTTCGCCAATTGGCGAACTGATCGAAAAGCGTTTCGAGCCGTGGCTCGGCGCCGAACCTGCGCGCATTCTCGACCTGTGCACCGGTTCCGGTTGCATCGGCATCGCCTGTGCCTACGAGTTCCAGAACGCCGAAGTGGTACTGGCCGATCTGTCGTTCGAAGCGCTGGAAGTGGCGAACCAGAACATCGAGCGTCACGGTGTCGATGAGCGCGTGTTCACTGTTCAGGGCGATGGTTTCGATGGCTTGCCGGGTCAACGTTTCGACCTGATTGTGTCGAACCCGCCCTACGTCGATGCGGAAGATTTCGCCGACATGCCGGACGAATATCAGCACGAACCGGAGCTGGGCCTGGCCTGTGGCGACGACGGTTTGAACCTGGTGCGCCGCATGCTCGCCGAAGCGGCGGATCATCTGACCGAGAAAGGTTTGTTGATTGTCGAGGTGGGTAACAGCCAGGTTCACGTCGAGGCGCTGTACCCGGAAGTCGACTTCGCCTGGCTGGAGTTCGAGCGCGGTGGGCATGGGGTGTTCATGCTGACGGCGGAGCAGTGCCGCGATCATCAGGCGCTGTTCGCTTCTCGCGTCTGACCTGAGAAAGCCTTCGCGGGCAAGCCTCGCTCCTACAGGTCCAAATGATGGGCCACACCAAATCTGTAGGAGCGAGGCTTGCCCGCGAATCGCCGCGCCGCGGTCTAAAACCCTCAGCGGTGCGTAGCAATCCAGATCAACAACCCCGCCTGAAACACCGCAAACGCCACCAGACAGGTAATGGTAAAACGCAGCCCGGCGTCTTCGCGTTTGTACTTGCTGACTTTTTCTTCGTGCTTCTTCAGTTTGACTTCCTGTTCCGCCAGGTTCTGCTCGGCTTGCTGGAGCATCTGCGCGGCTTCGAGGATTTCTACCTGCTGCAACTTTTCGCTGTTCCAGTCGCCGAGCAAATCACCGACCGACACCTCTTTAACGCTGCCCTTCAAATGCTGGGCGTCGGCGTAGACCACGTCAAAACCGTGCACCCGCAGAAAGTGATCGCGGCGCAGGCGAGTGTCTTCGTTCAGCGCATCCTTGTTGTTCAAGTCAGTGCCGTCGACGGTGTAGGCGGGCCATCTTTTCTTCGCCCACGTAATGCCCTGAGCGGCCATATAACGCCCGATGCCACGGTTCATCGGCTCGATCTGCAAGCCACTTTCCGGGCCGAAATGCACGCGTTTGGCCGCGTGATCAACCCAGACATCCAGATGATTCTGTTCTTTGCGCACCCGCTGGCCCGGCAGCTTGATGGTCATGCGCAGCAGGCTGTGTTCCTTGCTATTGCGTTCGGCGTAACCGAATTCGACAAAGCGCAACGGCCGCCCACCGGTGTTGCGGTCGGTTTGCAGCGGCGCCAGACGGAGCATTTTGTGGTGCTCGACGTGGACGTCCGCCCACGGCAGCTCGACCGCTGGCGGTGCGTCTTTTTCAGCGGTGGTGTCGGGTGAAGTCTGGGTATCAGTCATAACGGCGAGATCCTGTCCAAGCCCTGCTTGCCGCCAGCCAGTGCGCTGGCGACAAAGGCTTATCGGCCGTTTTTTTCAGGACTGGAGGGCTAGGGGGAGTTCTCAACTAGTTTTCACGCCGCGTTGTCGCCTTAAAGCGGGCCCGGCGCGGCGTGAAAACTAGTTGAGAACGTCCCCTGACCTCGGTTAACTGGCGCGAAGTCCGTCAATAAACTCGAGGACTCGCGCGCCGAGTTCGGCCGCCAGTGGTAATTGCGGATCTTTATAGGAGGCCAATTGCCGCTTCACATCGTTGGGCACGATGCGCATCACGTGGTTCATCCCTTCGATCAGAGCCAGTTCGGCGTCCGGTTTTGCGGCCTTGAGTGCTCTGGCGTCACCCACGCCGACCTGAATGTCGTTGCTGCCCTGGATGATCAGCGCCGGCATTTTCAATTTGCCGAAGGCCGCCGCCGGGTCTTGGCGGAATAGTGAGATCAGATACGGCTGCACGCTGGGGCGGAAAATCACCTGCAATTGCGGTGGTACGTTGTCGTCGGTGTGGCCGGCCTTGAGGCTGTCGAGCAGTTCATTGCTGCGCAGCATCAACGGTGGCGGCAGGCGATTGCTCAATTGCTGGCGCAGTACCTGATCGATCGGCCGGGCGCTGCCGGACATGGAAATTACCGCTGCGGCATCGACATTCGGCGCCGCCAGGCTAGCGATCAACGCACCTTCGCTGTGGCCGAGCAAAATCAGTTTGCCAAAACGAGGATCGGTTTTGAGCTTGTGGCCCCAGGCTTCGGCGTCGGCCACATAGGCCTCCACCGACAGATTACGTTCGTCTGGAGTCGCAGCCAGGCTCGCCGCCACGCCGCGTTTGTCGTAGCGCACGCTGGCGATGTTGTGTTTGGCCAGCACCCAGGCCAGCCGTTTGAGGCTGTCATTGCGTCCGCCGTCGGGGTTGTTTCCGTCACGATCCGTAGGACCGGAGCCGGAAATGATCAGGACAACCGGCACTGGCGTGTCGGACTTGGGCAGCAACAGCGAGCCGAAAAGCTCACCGCTGCCCGTGTCCAATGTGATGGGACGTTGTAGGACAGTGGCCTGTGCAAAGCCGGTAAACAAGGTAAGGCTCAAGGCTAGAACTCGCAGCATCATCACGCCATCATCAACAAGGTGCCGGTTGGACTCGCAAGCACCCATAAGGTTCGAGGATGAACTAGTCGGGTAGCCTGCGTATACTGGCGCGCATTACGTATTTCAGTTTCGATTTCACGGAGCGTCCCGCATGTCCGGCAATACCTACGGCAAGCTGTTCACTGTCACCACCGCGGGCGAAAGCCATGGCCCGGCGTTGGTCGCCATTGTCGATGGCTGCCCGCCGGGCCTGGAGATTTCCCTTGAGGATCTGCAGCGCGACCTGGATCGCCGCAAGCCCGGCACCAGCCGCCACACCACCCAGCGCCAGGAAGCCGACGAAGTCGAAATCCTCTCTGGCGTGTTCGAAGGCCGCACCACCGGTTGCGCCATCGGCCTGTTGATCCGCAACACCGACCAGAAGTCCAAGGACTATTCGGCGATCAAGGATCTGTTCCGCCCGGCCCACGCCGACTACACCTACCACCATAAATACGGTGAGCGCGATTATCGCGGCGGCGGTCGCAGTTCGGCCCGTGAAACCGCTATGCGCGTGGCGGCAGGGGCAATTGCGAAAAAATACCTGGCCACCCAAGGCATCGTCATTCGTGGCTACATGAGCCAGCTCGGCCCGATTGAAATCCCGTTCAAGACCTGGGATTCGGTGGAAGAAAATGCCTTCTTCAGCCCCGACCCGGACAAAGTGCCGGAGCTGGAAGCCTATATGGACCAGTTGCGTCGCGACCAGGATTCGGTCGGCGCGAAAATCACCGTGGTTGCCGAAGGCGTGATGCCGGGCCTCGGTGAGCCGATCTTCGACCGCCTCGACGCCGAACTGGCCCACGCGCTGATGAGCATCAACGCGGTCAAAGGCGTTGAGATCGGCGCCGGTTTTGCCAGCATCGCCCAGCGCGGCACCGAACACCGTGATGAAATGACCCCGGAAGGTTTCCTCAGCAACAACGCCGGCGGCATTCTCGGTGGCATCTCGTCCGGTCAGCCGATCGTGGCGCACCTGGCGCTTAAGCCGACATCGAGCATCACCACACCGGGCCGTTCGATCGACATCCATGGCAACCCGGTTGAGGTCGTCACCAAGGGCCGTCACGACCCGTGCGTCGGCATCCGCGCCACGCCAATCGCCGAAGCGATGATGGCCATCGTGCTGATGGATCATCTGCTGCGTCACCGCGGGCAGAACGTCGATGTGCGCGTGAGCACTCCGGTGCTGGGTCAGCTTTAATGGCTGAGGCAGGGTCTGTACGAAAACTCGTCGCGCAGGCAGTTTTTGTGCAGAGCCTCATAGCCGCCGGGGCCTGACGACGTGACGGCGCTTCCGTATTGGCGGCTCTCCAGTTTCTATCTGTTCTATTTCGCCTTGCTCGGTTCGACAGCGCCATTCCTGGCGCTGTACTTCGATCACCTGGGCTTTTCCAGTGCGCGCATTGGCGAACTGGTGGCGATCCCGATGCTGATGCGCTGCGTGGCGCCGAACATCTGGGGCTGGCTCGGTGACTACACCGGGCGACGGCTGGCCATCGTGCGGTTCGGCGCGGTCTGTACGCTGCTGACCTTCTCGCTGATTTTCGTCAGCAAAAGCTACGCATGGCTGGCGATGGTCATGGCCTTGCACGCGTTCTTCTGGCATGCGGTGTTGCCGCAGTTCGAAGTCATCACCCTGGCGCATTTGCAGGGGCAGACATCTCGCTACAGTCAGATTCGCTTGTGGGGTTCCATCGGTTTCATCATCACCGTGGTCGCCCTCGGCCGGTTGTTCGAGTGGCTTAGCCTGGACATCTATCCGGTGGCGCTGGTGCTGATCATGGCCGGGATCGTCGTCAGCAGTTTGTGGGTACCCAACGCGCAACCGGTTCAGAGTGAACGGTTGGCGGGGGAGGGATTCCTCCAGCAATTGCGTAACCCCGGGGTGTTGGCGTTCTACGCTTGCGTGGCGCTGATGCAGATGAGTCACGGGCCGTATTACACCTTTGTGACCCTGCACCTTGAGCAACTTGGTTACAGTCGTGGGCTGATCGGCATGCTCTGGGCGGTCGGTGTGGTTGCCGAAGTCTTGATGTTTCTGGCCATGAGCAAGATTCTTGCGCGCTTCTCGGTGCGCCGGGTGCTACTGGCGAGTTTCCTGCTGGCGGCTTTGCGTTGGTTGTTGCTCGGTTCGTTTGCTGAATTCCTCTGGGTGTTGCTGTTCGCCCAAGTGCTGCACGCCGCCACCTTCGGCAGCTTTCACGCGGCTGCTATCCAGTTCGTGCAACGTAGCTTCGGCGCGCGTCAGCAAGGCCAGGGCCAGGCGTTGTATGCCGCGCTGGCCGGCACCGGCGGCGCATTGGGCGCGTTGTATTCCGGTTACAGCTGGAATGCCCTCGGTGCCACATTGACCTTTAGTATTGCCAGTCTCGCAGCCTTCGCCGCTGCCGTTATCATTGCCACACGTATGCAAGAGGACAGGCCATGAGCCTGGCCTGCGATTATCTCGCCCGGGAAATCATCGACGTGGGGCGGGCGCATGAGCGACGCACTGCGACCGATCGAGGCCTTTGAATTTTTGTTCGAGTGCGAGTTGAAGACGCGCTCGCTCTCGAACCATGAAGCATGAACCGTTAAGGAGTTGCCCAGAATGAGCAGCCTGTCCGTTTATCACGTCTCCAGCCCTGAAATACCAAACAAAGTCCTGACCCACCTCGAGGACATCGCCTCGACCCTGGCCGAGCAGGGCGTGCGCTTCGACCGTTGGAAAGCCACGGCGAAAATCCAGCCCGGCGCCAGCCAGGAAGAAGTGATCGCCGCGTATCAGGAGCAAATCGATAAATTGATGACCGAGCGCGGTTACCTCACTGTCGACGTCGTCAGTTTGAACAGCGATCACCCGCAAAAAGCCGAACTGCGCGCCAGGTGCCTCGATGAACACCATTACGCTGAAGACGAAGTACGATTTTTCGTCGCTGGCCGTGGTTTGTTCTCCCTGCACATCGGCGATTACGTCTACGCCGTGCTCTGCGAGAAAAATGACCTGATCCTGGTGCCTGCCGGTACGCCGCATTGGTTCGACATGGGCGAGCACCCGCATTTCGTGACCATCCGCCTGTTCAACAACTCCGAAGGCAGGGTGGCTGATTTCACCGGCGATGACATCGCCAGCCGTTTCCCACGTCTCGAGGACTGAGTAGAGGCCAATCGTTGCTCCGGCCTTCTGCCCTGTAAACCACATAACCTGTAGGAGCAGAGCTTGCTCGCGAAGGCGGAGTGTCAGTCAACGTTAATGTCGCCTGATACTCCGCCTTCGCGAGCAAGCTCTGCTCCTACAAGGGTTGTGCAAAGCCAGAAACAACTCAGGCCGTGACGCAGAAGCGCTCACGGCCTGTTTGTTTGTAGCGATGTAACGTTTAAACCGAGTGATAAGTCGGCAAGGCGAACCGTTGCTGGCTTTGCAGCAGGGAGATCTGCGGCAGTTCGCTGGCCTGTTCGGCGACGTCACGACGTATCGCGCTGATCACCCACGACAGCTGATCGCCGGCATGCAATTGCTGGTAGGAAATCGAACGTTTGAAGACTTTGCCGTCCGTACTGCGCAGGGTCAGCAGAATGCCGCCGTCAGGCCGTGGCTGGGTGGTCACTTCGAAGTTGGAGAATAGCGACGAAAATTTTTCCTGGATCAGGCTCATGTCTATCAGCTCCGTGAGTGCTTTGAAGGGCTACATGGAGAGGTAGTTGCAGTGATTGTGCCAGCACCTGATTTTTTAAAAATACTTATAAATCAATAAGTTATAAAAATTGTATTTCTATGCTTTCGTGCAATCTGCATGAATGCCCATCGTGCATCCTGCATTTTGCGTGGTCGGTCGCGAATTCGATGGAACCAATCGCTACGCCAGGGTTCCGGATACAAAACATTTCAAAAACCGCGTGTACAGCTCAAGAACCGCTGACGTATTTTCGGCCTCAATCAACGCCACCCGACAATAAGAAGATCGAACGGGAGCATCATGAGCCGCACGCTGAACGACACGATTACCTGGGGCATGATGCTCCGCAAGCTGCCTTCCATTGCCAAAGCCATTCCCCGCGTGGTGAAGGGTATGAAAGCCGCCAACGTCAAGGACCCGACCCAACCGTGTGGCCTCGGCTGGAGCTTCGAGCAGGCGACGTTGCGCAACCCCGAGGGCCCGGCCTTGCTGCAGGGCGAGGTGGCGCTCACTTATGTACAGGTCAATCAGTGGGCCAATCGCATCGCCCATCACCTGATTGCCCAAGGCATCGGCAAGGGCGATGTGGTGGCGATTTTTATCGAAAACCGTCCGGAACTGCTGGTGACGATATTGGCGGTGGCCAAGGTCGGTGCGATCAGCGCTTTGCTCAATACCTCTCAGACCCGCGATACCCTGGCCCACAGCCTGAACCTGGTGGCGCCGGTGGCGATCGTGGTCGGAGAAGAGCTGGTTGCGGTCTTCAATGCGGTTCGCGAGCGGGTGTCCATCGACGCGGCGCGCACCTGGTTTGTCGCTGATCAAGACACTTATCGTGATCCGGGCAATTCGCCCGATGGCTTCATCAACCTGATGACGGCTAGCGCCCAAGTGTGCAGCGATAACCCCGTCAGCAGCCAGCAGGTTTTTCTCGACGATCCTTGTTTCTACATTTACACCTCGGGCACCACAGGGTTGCCAAAGGCCGGGGTGTTCAAACACGGCCGCTGGATGCGCAGCTCCGCCAGCTTCGGGCTGATTGCCCTGGATATGCAGCCGCAGGACGTCGTCTATTGCACCTTGCCGCTGTACCACGCCACCGGGCTCTGCGTGTGCTGGGGCTCGGCAATCAGCGGGGCGTCGGGGTTTGCCATCCGCCGCAAGTTCAGCGCCAGCCAGTTCTGGAGTGACGTGCGCAAATACCGGGCGACCACCCTCGGTTACGTCGGCGAATTGTGCCGCTACCTGGTGGATCAACCGCGCAGCGTCGACGACAGTCGCCACAGCGTGACGAAGATGATCGGCAATGGTCTGCGCCCCGGCGCGTGGAGCGAGTTCAAGACGCGTTTTGCCGTTGACCATATCTGCGAGCTGTACGCCGCCAGCGACGGCAATATCGGCTTCACCAACATCCTCAACTTCGACAACACCATCGGTTTTTCCCTGATGGCCTGGGAACTGGTGGCGTACGACCACGACAGCGGTGCCCCCACGCGAGATACCAAGGGTTTCATGCGCAAAGTGGCCAAGGGCGAGCAGGGTTTGCTGCTGGCGAGGATCGACGACAAGGCACCGCTGGACGGCTACACCGATCCGCAGAAGACCGCAAAAGTCGTGCTCCACGACGTGTTCAAGAAGGGCGACCGTTACTTCAATACCGGTGACCTGCTGCGCAACATCGGTTTTGGCCATGCGCAGTTTGTCGACCGTTTGGGCGACACCTACCGCTGGAAGGGCGAAAACGTCTCGACCACCGAGGTCGAAAACATCCTGTTGCAACATCCGCAGATCGCCGAAGCCGTGGCTTATGGCGTGGAAATCCACAACACCAACGGGCGTGCCGGGATGGCGGCAATCACGCCGGCTGAATCCCTGGCGACCCTGGATTTCAGCGAGTTGCTGGCTTTCGCCAGGCAGCAAATGCCTGCCTATGCGGTGCCACTTTTCCTACGGGTGAAAGTGAAAATGGAAACCACCGGGACCTTCAAATACCAGAAAACCCGGCTCAAGGACGAAGCCTTCGACCCGAACAAAACCGGCGATGACCCCATCTACGCCTGGTTGCCGGGTACCCAGACTTACGTGCAAGTCACCGAGCAGGTGCTGGCGGATATCCAGGACGGCAAGCACCGTTATTGAATGTGGCTCTTATTGAATGCGGCTCTTATTAAATGTAGCTATGGCCATTCATGAGAAAAAAGAAGTGACAGGTTCCAGACCGCTCGGGAAACTATCGGCTTTTCCGATTGACCGAATGTGGAGTCCCCAATGTCAGACAAAAGCCGTCAGATGACGCCCGAAGAGGCTGCTGAATTTGCCGAACAGGTGTTCAACAAAGCGCGCGAGGGCGATGCGGCCATGATGGCTGCGCTGCTGACCAAGGGTTTACCGCCGAACCTGCGCAACCACAAGGGCGACACCTTGCTGATGCTCGCCGCGTACCATGGCCATGTCGAGACGGTAAAAGTCTTGCTTGAGCACAAGGCCGATCCTGAAATCCGCAATGACAACGGCCAGAGCCCGATTGCCGGCGCGGCATTCAAGGGTGATCTGGCGGTGGTCAAGGCGTTGGTGGAAGGTGGCGCGCAAGTGGAAGGTTCGTCCTTCGACGGTCGCACTGCGTTGATGATGGCGGCAATGTTCAACCGCGTCGAAATCGTCGACTACCTGATCAGTAAAGGCGCCGATCCGAAAGCCAAGGATGCCAACGGCGTATCCGCGCTGGACGCGGCCAAAACCATGGGAGCGGTGGATACCACGGCTCAGCTGCAGAAACTTCTGTCCTGACCTCAAATCCGTAGGAGCGAGGCTTGCCCGCGAAGAACGATAACCCGGATTCCCAGTTAAACCGCATCATCTTCTTCGCGGGCAAGCCTCGCTCCTACATGTAATGCGCTATCCTTCGCGCCCTCAAATCTCCCTCGCTACAGGATCCACCTCATGAAAGCCGCACTCGTCGAACTCATCAGCAAAATCAGCTCCGGGTGCATGAGCGATGACGAAATCCTGAAAGTCGCTGACGAAGCGGCTCAGGCCTACGCCGATCCAGAAGCTTTTCTGGCGGCCAATCCGGACATCAACTACGACGACACCTTCCCGATCCCGTTGGGTGAGTGGGTGGTCGTCGGCAGCTTGCCAGAAACCGTGCTGTTCCAGGCCGACACCTACATGGACCTGTTTGCGCAAATCGTCGCTTCGTTCGGCCCCGGTGTCGATTTCAACATCAAACCCAAGCAACTGGCCAAGACCGAAGCCCTGACGGCGCTCAATCGCATTCAGGTGCAGATGAGCAGCATGAACAAGGAAAACGGCGGTTACACGCTGATGAACATCAGCCAGCCGCTCGACGATGAGCTGCAAGTGGTGCTGGTCTATGGAAACGACGTGCCACGGGTTCTCGAACTGTGCGCCGAAGTCGGCATCGCCGCAGCGCCATCGCTGGAAGCCCTGAAAGTGGCAATCCACGTCTGAAGCTGTCCAGAACGGTAATAAAACGGAACCCTCGCAAGGCCCGACTATCCTAAGAGGGCATACCACTCTTAGGGAGCGTCACCATGGGTTCCACGTTCAACAGCCTGGTTGGCCTGATTATTCTCGCCCTGGATATCTGGGCCATCATCAACGTGCTTAAAAGTGGCGCCGAGACCGGGATGAAAATCATCTGGGTGCTATTGATCCTGCTGCTGCCGGTCCTGGGCCTGATCATCTGGGCCATCGCCGGGCCACGAGGTAACGTGCGGATCTGACTGCATCCTCAAGCACAACGCATTTCCCTTGTGGGAGCGGGCTTACATCGCGAAGACGTCGACACATTCAGCATCGATGTAACAGACAAACCGCTTTCGCGAGCAAGCCCGCTCCCTCAGGTTCTGTGTTTATTCATGCCGACACGCGGTAATCCGTTGAACGATCAATCAGGGCTAAAGTCCAGATAGAAGTAAGCCCATCCATGGGTTTTATCGAGGAGGCACCGATGCAAAAGTGGAAAATCACTTTCGTGGATGATCACGGTGAAACAGTGGACGAACTCTTCGAGTGCGAGGAATGCCCGAATAGCGAGCAAGCCGCCAAACTCATTCGCGCCCGACGCCTGCCGATCGCTGCCGAACTGGATCTCAATGATCTGGAGGGTCGTACCGATGATCCGACCGTCAAAAGCCTGAAATCCCAGAACAGCATTGAAATCATCAGTATTACCCCGATCTGATACACCTCTTGTCACATTCACACCCAGACCTTGGCAGCAGCTCTATCTTGGGGCTACTCTGCAAGCGAGATCAGCGAATGACTCGCTAAGGTCTGGTCTTGTCAGCTACATGCTTGTTTCCCGTCGGCAACCTCTGTTGCCGTATCGCTCTCACCAATCGGTTGAAAGTGCAGGGAATACGGAAAGTCTATCCATCAGTCTGAGGGGGACGTTTCATGAGCACAGCCTATCAAGAAGACATCAGCAGCAGCGTGTTGCGCCGCATGAAAGAAGGCGGTTTCGACTTTTCACGATTCCATCCCATCGAGTTCTACGCCATTTTCCCGGACGAGGAGCGGGCACGCAGGGCGGCAGGTCATTTTTGTGGTGAATCCTTGAATGCCCAGATCAGCGTGCGCGATGACGGCGCGTGGCATCTGGAACTGAGCAAAGTGATGTACGCCACCTACGACGGTATCGGCGACTTTGAGCAGGACTTTGAGGCGGTGGTCGAGCCTCTGGGCGGTATCATCGAAGGATGGGGCGTCAAGCAGGAGGTACGAGGGCTACTCGCATAACTTTATGAACAGTGACAACACTCAGCAACGGCTGACCTTTGGGTTGGCCGTTTTCGTTTGTGGGGGGAAGATCAAGAGATCGCAGCCTCGTTTCACTCGACAGCTCCTACAGGTGAAACGAGGCTGCGATCTTTTGATCTGGGTTTTTGATTCATAACGTTTCAAAAAAACAAAAAAAACCGCCTGAGCAGGCGGCTAAAGGGAAGTTTCGGTCAGGTTTTCCAGCGAATGCGCGGATTATCCGCATCGCCCCCCGGGCAGTGAAATCAACTCTGGCTATGCTGCTGATAGGCGACAGCATTGCTTCGCCATGAAGCGGGGGCAATCAGGTTGGGGCATTTACCGCACAGGATTGGTGCGGTGCGTGCAGCGCCATTATCCAACTGATTGATATTAAAGCGTTTATGCCGATGGCACGGGCCTTGCGAAGGCCTGGATGTCCGGGTGACAAGGAGTACGGCATGATCCGCACCTATTTTGATGAGATGTACGATGCCGGCGGCCAGGTCCGCCCGCATTATCGGGAGTTTGCCCGTTGGCTGGCCGAAACGCCTGACGAGCTTTTGGCACAACGGCGACGCGAGGCCGATCTGTTATTTCATCGTGCCGGGATTACATTCACGCTCTATGGTGATGAGCAAGGGACAGAGCGCCTGATTCCCTTCGACACCATTCCCCGCAGTATCCCCGCCAGTGAATGGCGGGTCGTCGAGCGCGGCTGCATTCAGCGGGTCAAGGCATTGAACATGTTCCTTGCCGACCTCTATCACGAGCAGCGCATCATCAAGGCCGGCATCATCCCGGCCGAGCAAGTGCTGGCCAACGAGCAATACCAGTTGGCGATGCAGGGGCTGGATCTGCACCGCGATATCTATTCGCACATTTCCGGCGTCGACCTGGTACGTGATGGCGACGGCACGTACTACGTGCTCGAAGACAATCTTCGTACCCCCAGCGGCGTGAGCTACATGCTCGAAGATCGCAAGATGATGATGCGATTGTTCCCCGAATTGTTCGCAGCCCAGCGCATCGCGCCGATCGACCACTATCCGAACCTGTTGCTCGACACCCTGAAAAGTTCCAGCCCGATCGACAACCCAAGCGTGGTAGTGCTGACGCCGGGGCGCTTCAACAGCGCGTTTTTCGAGCATGCATTTCTGGCCCGGGAAATGGGCGTTGAACTGGTGGAAGGCGCGGACCTGTTCGTGCGTGATGACAAGGTGTTCATGCGTACCACGGACGGGCCGAAAGCGGTCGACGTGATCTACCGGCGCCTCGACGATGCCTTCCTCGATCCGTTGGCGTTCAACCCGGATTCGATGCTCGGCGTTCCAGGTCTGCTGTCGTCCTACCGTTCCGGCAACGTGGTGCTGGCGAATGCCATCGGCACCGGGGTCGCGGATGACAAGTCGGTGTACCCCTTCGTCACGGACATGATTCGTTTCTACCTCGATGAAGAGCCGATCCTGAAGAACGTGCCGACATGGCAGTGTCGTAATCCCTCTGAGCTGTCCCACGTGCTGGCCAATCTTCCAGAACTGGTGGTCAAGGAAACCCAGGGCTCCGGTGGTTACGGAATGCTGGTGGGGCCGGCGGCGACGGCGGCGGAAATCGAATCTTTCCGTGAGCGGATCAAAGCCAAACCCCACGCGTACATCGCCCAACCGACGTTGTCTTTATCGACCTGTCCGACCTTTGTCGAAAACGGCATCGCTCCACGCCATATCGACCTGCGTCCGTTTGTATTGTCTGGCCGCGAAACCCGGGTTGTGCCCGGCGGTTTGACCCGTGTCGCCTTGCGCGAAGGCTCCCTGGTGGTGAATTCCTCCCAGGGCGGCGGAACCAAGGACACCTGGGTGGTCGAGGATTGAAGGAAGCCTGTCATGTTAAGTAGAACTGCCTCGGATCTGTATTGGATGTCGCGTTACCTGGAGCGGGCCGAAAACCTCGCACGGATGCTCGACATCAGTTATTCGCTGTCACTGATGCCTCAGGACGGTCGTGGCGATGGCTTGCACGAACTCGCCATGCCGTTGCTGATCACCGGCACTCTGGACGATTACCTGGAGCGTCACGGCGATTTGCACGCCGAACGGCTGCTGCACTTTTTCGCCCTGGATGCGGCCAACCCGGCGAGCATCTACAGCTGCCTCGGTGCCGCGCGAGCCAGCGCCCATGCGGTGCGTGGGCGAATCACCGCTGACATGTGGGAAAACATCAACGCCACCTGGCTGGAGATTCGCGGGATCGCCGAACAGGGCTTGAGTCGCTACGGCATGAGCCGTTTCTGTGAGTGGATCAAGGAACGTTCCCACCTGTTCCGCGGCGCGTCCTACGGCACCATCATGCGTAACGACGCGTTCCGCTTCATTCGTCTGGGCACCTTTATCGAAAGGGCTGACAACACCTTGCGCCTGCTCGACGCCCGTTACGAAATGGCCGGCGATCAGGCCGAAGCGGTCAGCGACGGCACGGCTCACGCCTATTACCAGTGGAGCGCCTTGCTGCGGGCCTTGTCGTCGTTCGAGGCCTATACCGAGATCTATCGCGACGCCCCCGGCGCCCGGCATGTGGCCGAATTGTTGCTGCTGCGCGCCGACGTGCCGCGATCTTTGCGGGCCTGCACCGAAGAAATCGACCAGATTCTCGCCCAATTGCCTGGGGCCAACGGCCGTCCTGCCCAGCGTTTGGCGGCAGAAATGGACGCACGCCTGCGCTACACCGGTATCAACGAAATCCTCGACGAAGGCCTGCATGCCTGGCTGACCGAGTTCATCCCGCTGGTGCGCCAGTTGGGCAACGCCATACACAGTTCCTACCTGGAGGCTGCATGAGACTTTCCATTAGCCACGAGACCACCTATCACTACGAAGATCAGGTGCGGGCGAGCATCCAGTACCTGCGACTGACCCCTCACGACAGCGAGCGCCAACACGTGCTCAGCTGGCAACTCGACCTGCCACGCCCGGTGCGTGCGCAACTCGATCCGTTCGGCAACATTCTGCATGTGCTGACCCTGGACGAACCCCACGAGGCGATCATCATCGGCGCCCGAGGGCAGGTGGACATCGACGAACTGCGCGAAGCCGAACATGAAAGCCAGTCGGCGCTGCCGTTCCTGCGCTTCACGCGCCTGACCGAGGCCGACGAAGCGCTGCGTGCATTCGCCGAGAAGGCCTGCAAACAACGCCGGGATCGTACGGCGCTGATCGATTTGATGCATGGCCTGAACCAGCACATGACCTACACGCCGGGTTCCACCGAAGTAGACACCAGCGCCGCCCAGGCATTCGCCGGGCGCTCCGGGGTCTGCCAGGACCACACCCACGCGTTTCTCGCCTGCGCTCGCAGCCTGGGCATTCCTTCGCGTTATGTGTCGGGGTATCTGTACAGCGAGAACAGCGAACACCTGGCCAGTCACGCCTGGGCGGAAGCCTGGCTGGATGACGCCTGGTACAGCTTCGACGTGACCAACGAACTGGCCCGTCCGGAGCGTCACCTGAAACTGGCGGTGGGCCTGGATTATCTCGACGCCTGCCCGGTACGCGGCATGCGTCGTGGTGGCGGGTGCGAGCAGATGCATGCGAAGGTGTTCGTCTCGCCGACGCCAGCGCCGGTGATTTCGGTGCAACAGCAGTAGGGGTGGGGATACCGCTTCGCGAGCAAGCCCGCTCCCACATTAGAACTTTGGCGTACACAGAATTTGTGACACAAAGGAGATCCAATGTGGGAGCGGGCTTGCTCGCGAAGAGGCCAGCCCTGGCAACACAAGCTCAAGCAATCAAGGTTGCACCTTGCGCCCCGCCATGTGCTTCAAATACCCCACCAACAATTCCAGATCCCCCTCTGGCAACACCGTCGTCGCGAACGCCGGCATCTTCGCCTGTGGCCACTGACGCAAGCTCTGCGGATCACGAATGTAGCGCTTGAGGAAATCCGCGCCGAAGTACTCGGTCGGGTTGAACGGAATATTCAGGTCCGGCCCGAACTGCGCATCCCCCGCGCCATTCAATCGATGACACGCCAGGCAGTTCTTCTGAAACAGCGCAAAGCCCTTGTTCACTGGATCGTCCGCCTTCAGCGCAGGATCGGGCAGCAGGGCAGGGAAGCGCTCGGCCACCGGGGCCATGCGCTTGATACTCGCTACTTCGAACGGCCATTGCTCGGGGCTGATATTGCCCGTTTGTGGATCGGTCCAGACCAGATAAAACGGTCCCGCACTGTGCTTGCCCTCTGACAACGGTGGCCACGGCTTGGCCGGGTCTTCAATCGCCAGCCAGGCCCGCGCGCCTTGGGTACTGAGTAACGGCGCGGCGGCCAGCTCGGCGGCAAAACCGTCCAGGGCAACGGCTTGCAGATGATCCTCAGGCTTGATGCCCGTCAACAACGCCGCCAACGGCACGGCGCGATAGCTCATGTCCCGTTTGTAGGAAACGTCGTTGGTGATCGTGATGGTCTGAACCTGAGGATGCTTGAGCAATTGCTCGGTCTGCCAGGTGCGAGAACTCTCGCCCAGCTCCAGATTCAGCTGTGCGGCAGACAGAGGCATGCTGAGCAGCAAGGCCCCAAATAGAGTGAGCGCTTTCAAGTGATCGCCGTCCATGTCGTGGAAGTGCCGCAAAGGTTGGCACAGCCACGCTGACCCGGGTAGCGAGCCAATCACATTTTTATCAGGCGAAATGAAAACCCTGATGCTCGATCAGCCAATCACCTTGGTCAGGTTCGGCAAAATCAACAACAGTGTAGTGGCGAATAGAATGAGCCCGGCTTGACGAACTTTCGAATGCTTGAACATGGCTTGACCGCCTTTTTTGTTATTTCCTGATGCCTGCCTGCCTATCTCCATGACGGCAGAGCGCTGCACTTCCTTGTATGACGAGTGCCTCGGCAAAACCCGACGACAACTTCGTACAGGTTTACCTTAGGGCCCGCGTCACGATTGGCTTAGATCCATTTCGTATGTGCTGAGCACTCATCGCTTTTAAAAAGGTATGAGGCTTATGGCCATCTTCTTGGGCGCCCGTTTGCTAGACAGCTTGGTGACTTGAATCGGTTTATCCGATAGCAGACTACCGTTCGTCTGAGCGTGACCGTCAACGCCAATGAGCACTGTGGTCATTGAATCCACGGCTGCAGGGCATAAGGTGAGGGCATAAAGATCAGGGTCACACGGTCTCCTGTAGGAGCCGCCGAAGACTGCGATCTTTTGATCTTTTGATCTTCATTTACCACCAGGTTCGAGGACGTCATGACCCAGGCTTTGATATTCGACGCGTTACGCACGCCCCGTGGTAAAGGCAAGGCCAATGGCGCCTTGCACAGCGTCAAGCCAGTGAATCTGGTCGCCGGGCTGCTGACGGCGCTGCAGCAGCGCACATCCCTGGACACCAGTCAGGTCGATGATGTGGTGCTCGGCTGCGTGACGCCCATCGGCGATCAGGGTTCCGACATCGCCAAGACCGCCACGCAGGTGGCCGATTGGGACGTCAGCGTGGCCGGTATGCAGCTCAATCGCTTCTGCGCGTCGGGTCTGGAAGCGGTGAACCTCGGCGCGATGAAAGTGCGTTCCGGCTTCGAAGACCTGGTGGTAGTCGGTGGCGTCGAATCGATGTCCCGCGTGGCCATGGGCAGCGACGGCGGCGCTTGGGCGCTGGACCCGGAAACCAATTTGCACAACCACTTCACCCCTCAGGGCGTGGGTGCGGACCTGATCGCCACGATTGAAGGTTTCAGCCGTCAGGACGTCGATGCCTTCGCGTTGCACTCCCAACAGAAGGCGGCGCGGGCGCGGGCGGACGGTTCGTTCAACAAGTCGCTGGTGCCGGTGCAAGACCAGAACGGCATCATTCTGCTCGATCACGATGAATTCATTCGTGCCGACTCAACGATGGAAGGCCTGGGCAAGCTCAAGCCGAGCTTCGAAATGATCGGGCAAATGGGCTTCGATGCCACGGCATTGGGGGTTTACAGCCAAGTGGAGCGGATTAACCACGTTCATACGCCGGGCAACAGCTCCGGGATCGTCGATGGCGCAGCGCTGATGCTGATCGGCTCCGAAGCGAAGGGCCGGGCGCTGGGTTTGCAGCCCCGGGCGCGAATCGTCGCCACGGCGGTCACCAGCACTGACCCGACCATCATGCTCACCGGTCCGGCACCGGCCACGCGCAAGGCGCTGGCCAAGGCCGGGCTGCGGGTCGAAGACATTGACCTGTTCGAAGTCAACGAAGCGTTCGCTTCGGTGGTGCTCAAGTTCATCAAGGACATGGCCATCGACCCCGACAAGGTCAACGTCAACGGCGGCTCCATCGCCATGGGCCACCCGCTCGGCGCCACCGGCTGCGCGATTCTCGGCACGCTGCTCGATGAATTGGAAACCCGGCGCCTGCGCTATGGCCTGGCGACCTTGTGTGTCGGCGGCGGCATGGGCATTGCCACCATCATCGAACGCCTCTGAGCCCTGACTTCAAGGAACATTTCCATGACCCAAGCCATCCGTTACGAAAAGGGCCAGGACCAGATCGTCGTCCTGACCATCGACATGCCGGGCCAGAGTGCCAACACCATGAACGCGGTCTACCGCGACGCCATGGCCACCTGCGTCGCCCGACTGGTCGCCGACAAGGACGCCATTGGTGTGATCATCACCTCGGCCAAGAAGACCTTCTTCGCCGGCGGCGACCTCAATGAACTGATCAAGGTCGGCAAACCCGAAGCCAAAGCCTTTTACGACATGGTGCTGACACTCAAGGGCCAACTGCGCACCCTGGAAACCCTCGGCAAACCGGTGGTCGCTGCGATCAATGGCGCAGCGCTCGGTGGCGGTTGGGAAATCTGTCTGGCCTGTCATCACCGCGTCGCGCTGGACAACCCATCGGTGCTGCTGGGTCTGCCGGAAGTCACTCTTGGCCTGTTACCGGGCGGCGGCGGGGTAGTGCGCATGGTCCGCATGCTGGGCATCGAAAAAGCGCTGCCGTATCTGCTTGAAGGCAAGAAAATCCGCCCGCAACAGGCGTTGCAGGCGCGGTTGATCGACGAGTTGGCCGCCGATCGCGATGAACTGATGGCCAAGGCGCGGGCGTGGATTGTCGATCACCCGGTCGCTGTGCAGCGCTGGGACGTGAAGGGTTATCAGATTCCTGGCGGCACGCCGTCGGATCCCAAGCTCGCGCCGATGCTGGCCATCACGCCATCGATCCTGCGCAGCAAAACCCAGGGCTGCCTGCCCGCGCCGGAGAAAATCCTCTGTGCTGCGGTGGAAGGCGCCCAAGTGGATTTCGACACGGCGCACCTGATCGAAACCCGCTACTTCACCGAGCTGACCACCGGCCAGGTGTCGAAAAACCTCATTGGTACGTTCTGGTTTCAGCTCAATGAGATCAATGCCGGCGGCTCTAGGCCCCAAGGCATAGCGCCTTACGCGACGAAGAAAGTCGGCGTGCTCGGCGCCGGGATGATGGGCGCGGGCATCGCGTTTGTCAGCGCATCGGTCGGCATCGACGTGGTGCTCAAAGACATCAACCTCGCCGCGGCAGAGAAGGGCAAGGCCCACTCGGCGGCGTTGCTGGACAAGAAGGTTGCGCGTGGTCAGTTAACCCGGGAGCAGCGCGAGGATATTTTGGCGCGAATCCATGCCACCGAAAACGATGCGGATCTGGCCGGTTGCGATCTGATTATTGAAGCGGTGTTTGAAGATCGCGAACTGAAAGCCAAGGTCTCATCGGCGGCGCGAGCAGTCGTCGGCCCGGATGCGGTCATCGCCTCCAACACCTCGACCTTGCCGATCAGCGGCCTGGCCACCGCCGTGCCGGACCAGACGAAATTCATCGGCCTGCATTTCTTCAGTCCCGTGGAGAAAATGCCGTTGGTGGAAATCATCAAGGGCGTCCATACCAGCGACGAAACCCTGGCTCGCGGTTTCGATTTCGTCCTGCAAATCAAGAAGACACCGATCGTGGTCAACGACAGTCGCGGCTTCTTTACCTCACGAGTATTTGGCACCTTCACCAACGAGGGCATCGCCATGCTCGGCGAAGGTGTGAGCGCGCCAATGATCGAGACCGAAGCGCGCAAGGCCGGCATGCCTGTCGGACCTCTGGCGATCTCCGACGAAGTTTCCCTCAGCCTCATGAGCCATATCCGCGAACAAACCGCCAAAGACCTGCGAGCAGAAGGGAAACCGCTGATTGAGCACCCGGCGTTCGCCGTGATTGACTTGTTGCTCAAGGAATACAAGCGTCCGGGCAAGGCCGCTGGAGGTGGTTTCTACGATTACCCGGCCACAGGGCAGAAGCATTTGTGGCCAGAGCTGAAAACCCGCTTCGAGAAAGCCGATGGGCAGATTTCACCGAAGGACATACGCGATCGACTGCTGTTCGTCCAAGCCATCGAAACCGTGCGCTGCATGGAAGAGGGCGTGCTGACCTCGACGGCGGATGCCAACGTTGGCTCGATCTTCGGCATCGGCTTCGCGGCCTGGACCGGCGGTGCGCTGCAGTTCATCAATCAGTATGGCGTGAAAGACTTCGTCGCCCGCGCCCAGTACCTGGCCGAGCAGTACGGCGAGCGCTTCACACCGCCTGCGCTGCTACTGGAGAAAGCCGCCAAAGACGCGTTGTTTTAAGGGACGTTCTAAGGGACCGATGACGCGCTCCGGGGCTTGCCTTGCCACGGTGTTTCAAGGCAGGCTCTGGGGTGTGCATTATTCCCTTCATGTGTCAGGTATTTTTTATGTCGTTACGCATCTGCATTCTGGAAACCGACATCCTGCGTCCGGAACTGGTCGATCAATATCAGGGTTACGGGCAGATGTTCCAGCGTCTGTTTTCGCAGCAACCCATCGCTGCCGAGTTCACCGTGTACAACGTGATGCAGGGCGATTATCCCAGCGATGATCAGATCTTTGATGCATATCTGGTCACCGGTAGCAAGGCCGACTCCTTCGGTACCGACCCGTGGATTCAAACCCTCAAGACCTACCTGCTGGACCGCTACCAGCGCGGCGACAAGCTGCTGGGCGTGTGCTTCGGCCATCAACTGCTGGCGCTGCTGTTGGGTGGCAAGAGCGAGCGGGCGACCCAGGGTTGGGGCGTCGGCACCCATAGCTACAAACTTGCCGCCAAGGCGCCGTGGATGAGCCCACTGAGGGAAGAGCTGACGCTGCTGATCAGCCATCAGGATCAGGTCACCGCGCTCCCGGAAAACGCTACGGTGATTGCTTCGAGTGATTTTTGCCCGTTCGCTGCGTACCACATCAACGATCAGGTGCTGTGCTTCCAGGGGCATCCGGAGTTCATTCACGATTACTCACGGGCGTTGCTGGATATTCGTCAGGAAGCGCTGGGCGAGCAGATTTATTCGAAAGGTATGGCCAGTCTTGAACACGAGCATCACGGCACGACCGTCGCAGAGTGGATGATGCGGTTTGTGGCGCACAAGCCTGAGGGTGAGGGTGAGTCGGTTAAGCCTTAAAGGCTTCGCGGGCAAGCCTCGCTCCTACAGGAGGTTCGGTGTTCTTGTAGGAGCGAGGCTTGCCCGCGAATTCGTTCAGACGCCTCAGTCCTGACTACAACCATCCCGACCGCTTGAAACTCGCCCACAAACCGACACACCCAATAGTAATAAACCCCAACACCCCGAAATACCCGTAATGCCAACTCAACTCTGGCATGTCCTCGAAGTTCATCCCGTAAATCCCCGCTATCGCCGTCGGGAACGCCAGAATCGCCGCCCACGCCGCGAACTTGCGCTGCACCACGCTCTGGCGTGACGCCTCCAGCAACACCCCGACCTCGATGGTCTGGCTGGCAATGTCCGCCAGGGTCGTCAGGTCTTCCATCTGCCGCGTGACATGAATCTGCACGTCGCGGAAATACGGGCGCATGTTCTTGTCGATGAACGGAAAGCTCAGCTTTTGCAGTTCCTCACCGATCTCCACCATGGGTGCCGCAAACCGGCGCAAGCGCAATACATCGCGGCGAAGGCCGTGGAGTTTCTGGATATCGCGCTCCTTCAGTGAACCGCAGAGGACATTGCTCTCCAGCTCATCGATCTCGGCATGAATCGCTTCGCCCATCGGCTGGTAGTTTTCAATCACGAAGTCGAGAATGGCATAGAGTACGAAATCCTCCCCATGCTCCAACAACAGCGGCCGCGCCTCACAGCGCTGTCGGACGTACGCGTAGGACGCCGAATGTCCATTGCGTGCGGTAATGATGTAACCCTTGCCGGCGAAGATATGAGTCTCGATGAACTGCAGTTTGCCTTCATTGCGGATTGGCGAATACGTGACGATAAACAGCGCGTCGCCGAACGTCTCCAGCTTCGGTCGGCTGTGTTTTTCCAGGGCATCTTCGATCGCCAGTTCATGCAGGTTGAACTGACGTTGCAGGTTGAACAGCTCTTCGGCGTTCGGCTCTTCCAGACCAATCCAGACAAAGTGGCCGGGCTTGGCAGCCCAGGCAGCGCCTTCGTCGAGCGTGATATTGGTGACCTTCTTACCGGCACTGTAAACCGCAGCAGCAACGACTCTACCCATGATTTTGGTTCACTTCTTATTAGCGCTTTGTATTAAGCAAAAATGCAGTGGCAAGCAGGATTCAGCTTAACCTTGTCTGCTGCTTGAGAGTCAGCAAAATCTGTAGAGTTCGCAGGCAAAAGAAAACCCGCACAGGGCGGGCTTCTTTCAGGCGGCCTGCAGTTGCCGATCCATCGAGTCGATGCACTCGCGCATCTGCTCACGGCACTGGGCGATCAGCATCGGCATGTCATCCAGACTCAATCCAGACGTAGGAATCGCCGGCAGCGAACGGATCAGAATTTTCCCGCTGCGCCAGCGGTTCAATCGCATGTGTTTGACGTAACTGCTGACACACACCGGAACAATCGGCACGCCCGCGGCAATCGCCATCTGGAACGCACCTTTTTTGAACGGCAGCAGTTCTTCGCCGAGGTTGCGCGTGCCTTCGGGGAAAACCCAGATCGAGGTGTCTTCATGCTGCAAGGTGCGAGTCGTGGTCAGCATCGACTGGCGTGCCTTGTGTGCATTGCCGCGGTCAATCAACACATTGCCGGCCAACCAGAACAACTGCCCGAACAAAGGCACCCACTTCAGGCTCTTCTTGCCAATGCACACGGTGCGGCGGGGCACCACGTTGCCGAACACAAACAGATCGTAGTTGGACTGGTGGTTGGCAATGATCACGCAGCTGTCAGGCTTATCCATTAACGGCCCGACGTCGGTCTTCACCCGCAAACGCAGAATGCACATCGCCGGCCACGCATACAGACGTGCGCATAAACGGCTGTTGTCCGGATTGAACGGTCGGCACAGACCGAGAATCACACCAAGCATGCCGGCCAGAATAAAGTGCAAGCCCATCAATAACATACGAAACACAAACAGCATTTAAAGGGCCCACCGGGACAAAAGGTGGCGCAGTGTACGGATGTGCACTGTTTTCGGCAATTGCCGCTATAGAAGTGGGAGATAGCCGATGTTTGAGCGCTTGTTTCCGACTTATGGGTCAGATGCGGTTTAGAGCGGTTGTAAGGTTTTGAACCAGACACGCAAGAAAAAGCCCGACACGACGGTCGGGCTTTTCGGTACAGCGCGTTCGGGCTTAACCCATATGCTCCTGATCCAGGATGATCGCGTTGTCCAGCGTCTCCAGCAACGCCTTGCGCACTTTGAGCTTGGTGTTTTTATGGGCGGTCATGTTGAGCTTCTTCAACTGACGAGCCGCCGCCAGCGCTGCGCCTTGCAGCTCTTCGGCCGACACCACCAGATCAAGGAAACCGGCATCCACAGCACTCTGTGGATTGAACATCTCGGCATTGATCACCGCGCGATGAAACGCCGACTTGCGCAGACGATCACGCGCCAGCTCGATACCGGCATGGTGCATGGTCATGCCGATCTGCACTTCATTCAGACCAATGCTGAACGGGCCATCGACACCAATGCGGTAGTCGGCCGACAACAAAATAAACGCACCCTTGGCCACCGCATGCCCAGGGCACGCCACGACCACCGGGAACGGGTGCGACAGCAGCCGACGAGCCAGCGTCGAACCGGCAGCCACCAGTGCAATCGCCTCTTTAGGGCCGGCCGTCATCACCTTCAAGTCATAACCACCCGAAAAAATGCCCGGCTGACTGGTAATGATCACCACCGCCCGATCCGCCACTGCCCGATCCAGCGCAGCGTTAAACGCAACAATCACATTCGGTGAGATGGCATTGACCTTGCCATTGCTCAAGGTCAGGGTCGCGATACCGTCTTCGAGATGGTAAGAAATCAGGTCGCTCATCTTGTGTTCCTTTTGTTTTTAAGAGGGTGAAGCCCTTTATTTTAAAGGGCTGTATCGAATTGGTTGTGTTGAGCTGGAGCGTGGTTTTCTCGCGCAGTGTCCACAAAGTGTCCGCGGTTGCCAGCCAGAGGATTCAAATTGACCACCTCCGCAAGGTGGCCGGGGCTGAAGTGTGCATAACGGATGGTCATTTCCAACGTGGAATGTCCAAGCACTCGCTGCAAAGTGAGGATGTCTCCTCCGTTCATCATGTAGTGGCTGGCGAAGGTGTGACGCAGAACATGTGTCACCTGGCCCTTTGGTAAACCAAGCTCCAATTCATTCACGACGTCGGAAAATGTGTACCAGGTCTCCCTGTATGACGATTTGAAGGGCATCGACTTCGTCAGCAGTGTCTCCAGTGCCGGCGAGATTGGAACGGTGCGGTTTTTGGCTGACTTTGTTCGAGTGAAATGGATGCGGCCATCTCTCACTTGCCCAGGTTCCAGATTCGCTGCTTCTGCCCACCTTGCGCCTGTTGAAAGGCAAACGCGTGCGATGACACCGACGTCTGATTGTTCTTTGTCCAGTCGTGTGAGCAGGAGCGATATTTGATCGCTGGACAGGTACGCCATCTCACTTTGATCGAACTTCAAAGCGCGGACCTTGGACAACGGGTTTTCACCTGACCACTCGCCCAAGCGCTCCAGCTCATTGAACACTGCACGTAGGTAACTCAGCTCGTGGTTTGCCGTGTTCGCTGTGATTGGCGCTGTAGCACCGTTTCGCTTACCGGTTTCATCCACCTTTGCTCGGCCCCATTTGCCGGCCAGCCGGTCTGATCGGTATTGAGTGAAGCTGCTCGCAGAGAAATCGATAGCACGAGGATCGCCTAGGTTTTTAACCATTCGATCAAGGAATGCCCGACATTTCTCACCTCTCTTGAGGTGGCATCCATGCAGTTTGAACCACAGTGAAACCAGGTCAGAAAGACGGCGTTCGTCTTGTTTCGGTTTCTTTTCAAACTCTCCTTTCGCACCGTCTCCCATCAAGCGGCGCTCGAAAACCATGGCTTCGTTCTTGGTTCGAAACTTCTTTCGAATCCGCGCACCTGCACGTCCATCTGGCCGACAGTCCACGAGCCATTCGCCAGACTCAAGCTTCTTTAATGACATAAGCCGTACACGCGCCGGATGGAAAAAAGGCTCAAGAAACAATCCTGATTGGGGGTTAGAGAGGGCTGATTTGGCCGCATTCTGGTGCTACGTCGCCGGTCATTAACCACAGGGTGTACTTCTTGAATCGCGGGTGATTAACGATCTTGAAGATGGGCGGGGCGCCCATTTCAGCGATGCCAGCTTCGTATTTTTTGTAGCTGCTGATGCTTATTCCCATCACCTCGCAAAACTCATTTTGAGTGAGCGCTTCCTTCGCCCGTATCGCCTTCAGTTTCGCTGGAATTTCCACGACCTCTCCCTTGACAAGTTCCATATGTGGAACCAATATAGTTCCATGTGTGGAACTTTTTCAGAATATATACCCATGGAGAATACCAAATGCAGGTTGTAATCGACACGCCATACGTGACCCCAGATGAGTTTGCGCGTCGCGCTGGGCTCTCGGAACGCTCTGTGCGTCACAAAATAGACCAAGGAATGATTCTGGTCAGGGAGAAGGAGCCCGGCCAAAAGAAAGGTACTGTCTTCATCAACATGGTTTACCTGGCCATGGAAGCTACAGAACAAGCCGAGCGTGTTCGGGGTGGAAAAAGCAAAAGCAAAACCGGCGATCAGTAAGGGGCCGGGGAATGCAATTCGAAGATATCTACCGCCTGGAAGTGGTCGAAGCCCTGGAGCATGACCACGACTTGGACTTCAAAGACATTGGCACCACCTACTTTCAAAAGGGTGTATGCCCGGGGTGTGGCGAACGCACGCTGTACATAGCACGCAAGCAGCCGTATCAGCTCAAGTGCAATCGCCTGAACCAATGCCAATTTGAGGAAAAGACTCGGGAACGTTACAGCCACCTGTTCGAAAACCTCAGCGAGCGATTCCCACGTACTGAGTTGAATCCCAACGCCACGGCCGACGCTTACCTACAGCGCAATCGCGGGTTCGACATCAGCAAGATGAAGGGCTGGTACGAGCAGGCCCGTCGCAAAGTGGCAGACGGTCAATGGGCGGACACCGTGCGATTCCCGCTCTGTGACGGCTACTGGGAACGCATCATTGACGCAACCATGGTCACGGCCAACGGTGGTGATAAAGCCGGTATCAAATGGAAGATGTCCTACAAGGGCGGTGCCTGGGTGCCGCCTGGCATGACCATCGAGCAAGGCGACAGCGTGTATGTCGTAGAGGGCATTTTTCACGCTATCGCCCTATTCCTCACCGGCTACAAGGCCGTGGCGTCTATCTCGGCGAACAACTTCCCTTGGGACATCGTCGAGGCCAACAAAGGCAAGAAGGTTCGCTGGATCATCGCCCTGGACGACGACGCGGCCGGTCACTCCGTCATTCCCAAATACCGCAGCCAACTGCACGCCAAAGACGAAATCGCCTGGGTTGCTCTCGCCGGTGCCGATCGCGATTGGGACGACGTATATCGCGATGGTCAACTGAATGACGACTTCATGCGGGAGGCCTGCTACCAGGGCCGTTTGTTCGTGGCAGTCAGCGCTATGAAAAAGGCGTTTTTGCTATACCTGAAACGCCCACACAGCTTCTTCCTTTTGGATTTTCAGAACCGGCTTTATTCGGCGAAGGTAAGCACCGACGAACTGAACAAGGATCTGGACGGCGACACGGTAAATGGCCACTGGCCAAAATTCGAAAAGCACTGCGACATCAAGCAGGTGGCCAACTGCGTTCCGCACTTCGAATACATCCAGCGCGATGCCCTCAGTGGGGATCAGCAGTTCTTCTTCCAATTCAACTTCCCCAATGCGGCACAGAACTGCAAAGAGCCTTTGGCGCCGAATTCCATTGGTGACCCGCGTAGCTTCGCCAAATCGCTACTGGAACGCACACCTGGCGGCAACTTCGAAGGTGGGGAAAAGGTGCTGGCCATGTTGCGCAGCAAGTGGCTCGACAACGCACTAACGGTTCGATCGCTGCCCTTTGTCGGCTACGACGCATCAAGCAAGACGTACTGCTTTCAGAAGTTCGGTTACCACAAGGGCCGCGAGTACCTGGCCAACAACCACGGTTATCTTGAGGTCGGGAAAGTCGGCCTGAAAACCTCGCTCAATAGCCTGACAATCGTCCGCGGTTCTGGCTTCGACCCAAGCTGGTTTTCTGACTTCTTTGCGGTGCATCACCTGAACGGACTCGCTGCGTTGTCGTGGTGGACTGCCACGCTGTTCGTGCAGCAAATCCGCACCAAACAGGAGTCGTGGCCATTCCTGGAACTGACCGGCGACGCCGGCGCAGGCAAATCCAGTTTGCTGCGCTTCCTGTGGCGTTTACTCGGTCGCTCAAACTATGAAGGCATCAAGCCCAACAGCGACGGCGCAAGTGCGATCGGCCTGACCCGTGCACTGTCTCAGGTCAGCAATCTTCCGGTGGTGCTTATCGAGTCTGACAGCCAGGCCGTCGACGCTCAGGGCCGCACGGTAGTCAGTCAATACAATTGGGAAAAGTGGAAAGCGCTGTTTGACCACAACGCCACGCTTCGAACGGTGGGCGTGAAGTCCTCGAGCAACGACACTGACAGCCTGATTTTCCTCGCAGCGCTGTGCATTGCTCAGAACGCTAGCGTTGAAGGCTCCGAGGCGATCCTGACCCGCATCAGCCATTTTCACGCGAACCGGGCGCACCACACCCCTGCATTGAAGGTTCTGGCCACGCGCCTGAATGGTATGCCCGTCGAGCAGGTGGCGGGCTACTTGGGGCATTGCATCGGACAGGAATCAGCCTGGCTCCAGCGCTACTTCGACGCCTTTGCGGAATACGAGCAACGCCTGCAAGCGAACCCTGTGCTTCAGCATCAGCGAATAGTGTTGTGCCACGCCCAAATGATGGCTGCTGCGAAAGCTACCCAGGCGTTGTTCCCGGACTGGAGCGACGACGCCCTGGAACAGCTAATCAAGCATATCGAACGCCGCGCGATCGATCGGCAGCAACGTGTCAGCACCGAGAACCCAACGGCCGGGCGCTTCTGGCAGATCTATCACTACCTCAACGAGCGCGTGGTTTCGATCAGCGATGCAGCTGGCGATCGCGAAGTCATTCAGGAAACGCTCAACCACAGCGCTGACAAAGACCTGATCGCCATCAATATCGAACACTTCCACAACGCCTGCCGCCTCGCTGGCCAAGAAGTCATTCACGCGACCCAGCTGCACCGTGCACTGCCGCTCAGTTCCTCACACACCTTCATAGAGACACGCAAAGTCCGCTCGGTCATTGAGAAGCGATCGCTCAACTGCTGGCTGTTCCGCAAGGGGAGCAAATCGTGATGAACGTCCAGGGGATGAAAACACGTGTATGGGGGCAGCCCCATGTTTTTGGGGGAATGCGTGTGTCGCCACTGACCGGGTGGAACATCTGGAACATGAATATCTATAAGAAAAATATCTATAAAAAACAGATAGATAGCAAGCATCACCTCATCAGTTCAGACCGGAACACGCTGGAACACGCCGGAACAACTTTCCATTTGCTGTTCCAGAAGTGTTCCGCCATCAGCATTTGCCGGAACACCTCGCAACCCCTTGTAGATCAAGGCCTACAGCGAAATTCGCGAAAAAGCTGTTCCGCAATGTTCCGGCTTAAGCGTTCAAACACCAATCACGCTGGAAGCCCCATAAACCGTGGGCTTGCGGCCATCAACTTTTAATTGTTCCGGATGTTCCGGGGTACGCCCGGGCACACGCGACATTTTTTCGGGCGCGGAGCCTGATTCAACAGCAACCAAGGAGCGACACCATGCAAGTACAAGTCATCACTGGCGACCGAGCCACCGGCAAAACCACGCGGCTACGCGCCATTCAGGCGGAGCTGAAAGCGCGGGGGATCGAAGCGCCAATTCTCGTCGGCGAACACTGCACCACGCCGTTCTTCGTCAACCAGATTGCTGAAAGGGCAATGACGGGTGCCAAGCAGTTCCTGGCGGACGACTGCACGCAGTTCCAGATCAGGGCCGCGCTGGAACTGAAGGCTCAAGGCATTCATTCCAGGATTCCAGAGGACTTTGTGGTGCACCTGGTTCGCCAGGCTTAAGGAGAGCGCAGCATGATTATTCGCTACGTCGCCAACAGCCTGCCCGGCGAGCTGCCGCTACCGTCTAGCTACATCGATCAACGCACACCCGAAGACCTGGCCGAGTTGGCGGCAGCCGCACACTGGCGGGATCACTCGGAAGACACCCCGACGTTCGTCACCGTCGTGCATATGCGCGATGTAGACGGGCATGACCTGGGATTGTTTGAGGTGCGCTGTGAACAGCGCCCGGTATTCACGGCAAGCCGATTGCGGCAAGCCTGAGAGAGACGGTGTCGAGGAGTTCGCACCTCCCCGACACCAACCACCACAAAAGGAGCAACACCATGCAAGCACAGCACCCAAGTAGCGGCGAGGCAAAGGCTACCACAGAGCCCCGGCAACTCGCTCATCGTGCCTTTACCCCGTCCCGCCGGCAACTCGCCAACGCTGTCGTGGGCGCGGCACTGATCGGCTATCTGGTCCACAAAACACCTGACGCCCGGGTTCACCTTGAAGATGTTGCGGGTTTCGCACGAACCATGGGCGACCTAACCGAACAGGATGTAGCTGTAGTCGCGGACCTGCTCGCGAAAGGCCCATGCATCAAAGGAAAAACAGCATGATTATTGATAGACAGTTCATCGCCGTTTCAGACCACCAGGAGCAACAAGCCCGCCAGCAACTGGAGCTGCCGAGCGACTTTCATCTAGTGGAAGCGACTCGGCTGCTGCAACACGATACCGGCAATGGCTTGGTACAAATTCCGTTACCTGAAGGGCAAGTCGTCGCGGCGTTCGAAAGCACGGACGGCCGCCGACGGTACGGAGTGATCAAAATTGAAGGACTGGTGGGCTGAAGCTTGAAGCATTTTAGCCGCTAAAATTCCTACATCCGAAACATCAAGGGCGCCTCATTGGCGCCCTTTTTCGTACATGATCAGCGCATCAGGATTACGATCCTGATGGAGCAATATAGTTATATCGAACTATCAATAAGACATTCCCGATAAATAAACATTCGTAAAAATGCTATCAAAACACCTGCCTCCCACACGTCAATACATAGGAAATGCAATCATTATATCGAAACAACGGCTATTCACTTCCCTAGCGGCAGCACCGTACAGTATCACTATACCGAGCACCCTTAACGCATTTGCGCATTTGCGCATTAACGCTTTTGCGTTTTAGGCGCCTAAACGTCCTACGTACCTTTGGCCATTTTCACTTATGTACTTACGTACATACTTAAAGAATTCATTATTTCGTTAATTCGTCATTTCGTTATTTTTCTATCGTAATCGCAAGGGCATAGCCTCCGGCCTGCAAATGCTGGCCGCAACCATACTTCTACGCGTGTCAGAACCCCCCCCATAAAAATAAAATGACGATTCTTGAGAGTTTTACAAGATCTAAAAAAAGCGCTTGACGATTCAAAAAACCACTATCTAAACTTCGTCCCATCAAGACCCGCCAAACAGGAAGTTTTAAAAATGATTGAGGCCGAACCAAAAAAAACAGAATTGATTGACGAAGCGCATAGCCTCGGCAACAAGTTCATATTTTTGATCGGTGCGTCAGCCTCAGAGCTTCAGCTATCTGAGCGCGCTAGAAATGGTTTTCTGGAAATTAGCGCCGAGGTAATAAATCACTTCAACGAATTTGAGATTAAGTTGAAAAACTATAAGGCGAGCTGAGTACCCAATTGATCGAACAGCTCACGTTGCTGAGCGCGAGTGAGGTGGCGAAGTCGGTCGAACACCAAGCGATCACATGATTGGGCAGAAGGGCTCAAGGTGTGAGAGAAAGTAAGATTAGCCACCCACGTATGGCCGCACGCTGCGTCACCACATTGGCAGTAAAGCTTGGTAAATTCTTTCGAAAGCTCATCTCGCGAAGCGATCCGTCCTTTACTGCCACACTCTTTGCAATACACCCGCATAGCTTTTCGTTCCGATGGTTCCTTGTAAGGAACTATTTTGCCACGAGTGGTTGCCTTTTTTCCTTATAGACACCGTCTATCAGGCCCGTATTTTCGGTAGGGCGGGAGAGGGCATTAGCAATCACAACGCCCACTTAGCTCCCTTAGTGAGCTGGTGGGGCTGGGATTTCCAGCATCCATAAATATTTCATCCGCGAGATGCGCGACGGGGGAGAGAGCTTGTGTGATTCTTTTCGCCAAAATGGTGTCTATGGCATAGGAATAATGACTATATTGAGAAACACCTATCCTCTTCACGCGTCAGGCTCAGATCCTGTATAAGAGGCTTCCCAACACGTTAAAAGGCTAGCGATCGCTCATTCAAGGCGCTCACGGAAATGAAGAAACGCAAATCACCTTCTCTGATTCCCCTCGATCTTGACTCGCTGGGCTCTGTACTGGAAATTTTTCCAGACACGGATCTCATGAATGAGATTGACCATTACCTCATTATTGTTGATGAGGTGGCGCACGTGCGTCCGACGACACATCAGGCTCGTAAGGAATACGCTGAGTGGCTGAAGCTCAGCGATGAGGAGATCTCGCATATTCGGCCCAAGTATCGTGGGTATACCGCTTCATGGCCAAAAAATGGGATCTGCATGTCCGCTGATAGCCATGCTTTAGCGAGTGACTGGAAAAAGGTAGGGCATGTCGTTTCAGAAGCCTGTGACGAGGTTATTCGAGAGATAGGTCAGAGGATGAAGCGTAAAAAGGATCAGGAAGCACTTAAGCATGGCTGATGAAAAAAATGGGACTGAAGGTGGGGATCATGAGTCGTACGAATTGAGAGCTGAGGTTAGCCAAGCTCTTGAGACTCTAGAAGAGGATGAGGGGCCTTCAGACGCGATTCAGCACCTGCTTCAGACACCTCAAGGTAAGGCTGCAATACAGAAAATTCTGGTTACTGCGATTGCAGTTCATGAGGAGAGACATTCAGGCCCGCTACCTCCACCTCGTCAGCTAGTCGAGTATGAGAAAGCTGTTCCGGGAGGTGCAGAACGAATTTTCCAAATGGCCGAGCGTGAGCAAGCGCACCGCCATGAGATACAGCGTAGTGAGGCCCAACTACGTCAGGCGACGATCCAGCATATAAAAAGCCGGGAAACTCGGGGCCAACATTATGGCGCTGCCTTAGCATTTGGCGTGTTGGCGCTTGGAGCCGTGATGGTTTTTCTGGGGCACGTAAACATAGCCGCGGGGTTGGTAGGGTCAACGATGGTCGCAATCGCGAGTGTCTTCGTGATCCGACAACGACAGAAAAAAACAAAGCCGCTACCGGTTAATGATGACGACTCAAGCGAAAAAGAATGAGCTAAGCCCGGCCCTCTAGCCGGGCTTTTTCATATATCGGCCTCCAAATCCCGCCATCCAATCCACCGGTCAGACCGCAACGTATCGTTGAGCTGATTGAACAGCTGGCAAATGGGCCGTATCTCATTGCTGGTGTAGACCCGATCAATCTTTTCGATGTCACCAAACCCTGCGCTGTTTTCCGGGATGATCCCGGCCAGCGCGGGGTTCATGCGCCAAGCGGCAATGACATCGTTACGGGTGATGTTTTTCACCTTTTCCAGCTCGTCCTTGGCTTGGAAATCTCCCACGGGAATGATCTGAATCGCTTTCTCGGTTCCGCCCGGGATGTTCACGAACATCGACCTGAAGTTACCCACACCCTTGCTCGCACTGATCTGGGCGCGCAACTCGTCCTCGTCCTCTTCGGTCAGGTTGGGGTCGTTGGTGTAGAAGATGTAGCCGGCGTGCGCGCCGTTGCTGTAGTAGCGCCGACGGAACAAGGTCGCGGCTTCGTTGAGCAGCAGCGCCTGGAGGCCGCCGAGGTAATCGGGCACGCCGTAGATGTTCTGTTCCACGTCGTAGTTCAGAACATGCTCGATTTCGTCCTGGTCGAACTCCACTTCTTTGCCGTCCGGCAGCAGCATCACGAAACCGCCGTCGACCTTCACTCGCATGTTAAGCGCGGGCAGGTGTTCCATTTCCAGGACTTCGCCGAATACGTTGCGGTTGCGCTGGAAGTAAGCCTCGCCGAACACCATGAAATCCAGACCGGCGCGGCTCATGCTGCGGATACTGCATCCCGCCGAGGGGATGAACTCACGCAGCAGCAAGTTGCGTTTGAACCCGGGAATGGCGCCGTGGTGTGCGTTGGCGCGCAGCAGCTTGGCCAGGCCTTGGCGAGACACCGGCGGCGTGTAGATGCGGCCGTCGTGGCTGGCAAAGGTGCCCAGGTATTGGCCGATGTTCTCGGTCAGCACCTGCTCGGGTGCGCCGAACGAAAACGCTCGTGTGGGCCCGTGTGGTTGAGTGACTTGCTGCTGGTTTTTTTGCTGGGCCATGGCTGCCTGATCCGCTGAGTGTGTAGCGGCTGCGCCGCTGTTTGTTGGTGTTGAGAGGTTCGTGGGCCAGCGCGTGCATGATCGCCCAGGCCACATCGGCATGGCCGGTGGCGTCGGTGCGGGACGCGCTGTAGGTGATCTGTCCGCTGCTGGTGGCGCCGCGCTTGATCGTCAGGAACGCCTGGGCTATGTCGTTCCAGCCGGCATCCCATTCGATGCGGCTGCCCTGGATCGTGTCCTGGGCTTTGAGTACCAGGCTGTTTTTGGTTTCAAGGCTGTAGTGGATCGACGTCGCGCGCGGGTAGAAGTCGCGCACCAGGTCAAACACGCCGTAACCGATGCCGGTGGTATCGATGCCGATGTGTTGCACGTTGAAGCGCTCGGTGAGCTTTTTGATCTGGGCCGCCTGGTACGTGAATGAATGCCCACGCCAGCTGTGCTTCTCCAGGATCCGGAACTTGGCGCCTATCTCCAGCGGCGGGGCCAACACCACACAGGTGGCATCGTCCCGGGTTCGGCTGGGGTCGTAGCCGATCCAAACGGGGCTGTTCCCATAAGGCCGATCGTCGTCGGGGTCGTAATCCGTCCACAGCGCCAAGTCGGAGTAGCAGCGCTCCAGGTCCGCAAGGGAAAACACGCCCTGTGTGCTGTCGATGAACTTGCAGTAGAACAACTGCTGGAACTTGTCCGAGTCGTACTCAAGTTGCAGCTGCTCCAGGTCGAACAGATCGCAGCCGCCGGCTATCGCGTCTTCGATGGTAATGACCTTGCGCCATTGGCCATCCGGACACAGGGCACCGGCCGCAATTTCCTTTTCGCTCGGCCAGGGATTTTTGGCGGCCTTACGCTTACTGTTGCGAAAGGTTTCACCGGTCCAGAACGGGTACGCCTGGTGGGTGACCGCGCTCGGCGTCGAGAAATACGTCTTACGCCATTTCTTGTGAGTGCCCATGGCACTGGCCACGGTGCTGAGTTTTTCGAAGTCGCGGATCCAGAAATACTCGTCGATGTAGACATGGCCATGGTGTCCCTGGGCCGTGCTGCTGTTGGTGCTGAGAAAGCGCAACTCGGCGCCGTTGCTCAACACGATCGGGTTACCCGTCAGCTCCAGGCCGAACCACTGCTGGGCGAACTGGATGATGTAGCTGCGGAAAATCTCCGATTGCGATCGACTGGCCGACAGGAACATCTGGTTGTCGCCAGTCAGCACCGCGTCCATGAACGCTTCGCCGGCGAAGTAGTAGGTCAGGCCGACCTGACGGCTTTTCAGGATGTTGCGGATCCGGCGCGTCAGCGGGTTCTGTTTGGCCTCAAACAGCTCCTTCTGATAGCCGTACATCTTGCTGATGAACTTATCCAGGAAGTCGACTTCGGTCAGGCCGGAAACGTCGTTCTTCACCTTCTTTTCGCGCTTCTTGCTGCCTTTGTCGCCGCGCTCCCGGCGTTGCCCCTGATGGGTGTCCTGGGGCTCTGTCAGCGCATCACCGGTCGACGCCGGCGGCGGTTTGTTCGATTGCTTCAACAGCCGATCGCGGACAGTGGTCAGTCGGTCGAGTTCGTCCAGTTCGCCCTTGGTCAGGGTGGTCTGTTTCTCCAGGATCAGGGTGATTCGCCGGCCGACCGCCGTCAGCGGTTCCTCGTCCGATAGCATCTCGTCCCAGCCGCCCTTGGCGATCCAGTAATAGACGATACGGATGTTGGGCAGCTTGAGTTGAGCCTGAATTTCTCGCGGCTTGCAGCGGCGCAGATAAAGGCGTTTAGCGGCTTCTTTGACTTCGATTGAATAGAGCATGGGTCGCAGTCTATGCGGCGAAAACGCGCAAAACGCGAGGTTAAATTCCGCCATCCTCCTAGATCGTGAAAATAGGAGGAACGCAAAAGCAAAGCGTTTGTTTGGGCGCTGTCGGCTCCCTATCGTGGCGGCTCA
Source organism: Pseudomonas sp. NPDC086112 (assembly GCF_044746425.1). Classification (NCBI taxonomy): domain Bacteria; kingdom Pseudomonadati; phylum Pseudomonadota; class Gammaproteobacteria; order Pseudomonadales; family Pseudomonadaceae; genus Pseudomonas; species Pseudomonas sp. NPDC086112. Next base: position 125,293 of record NZ_JBIVCD010000007.1, read on the forward strand.
AACCACCGATTGAGCGCAGTTACCGCCCATGCCCCGTTCCCTTGTTTCCTTCTGGAAACGTGTCGCCACCAGCGGCACCACCGCTGATAACCGCGAGATTTCCCCCCAAGAACTGCGCGATATCGCCGAGACCTACAAGCCGTCTTTTTACACGGCAGTGATCTGGTGCGAACACGAACGCTGGCAGGGTTCCCACGGCACCGTGTACGCGATCCGCGTGGTGGAAGAAGGTGAAGATTTGGAGCCAGGTCAGATTGCCCTGGAAGCCCAGCTCAAGCCCAACGATCAGTTGCTATGGCTGAACGACCAGGGCCAGAAGCTGTTCACCAGCATCGAAATCACCCCCAACTTTCGCGGCAAGGGCAAAGCCTACATGACCGGGCTGGCCGTCACCGACCAGCCGGCGAGCGTCGGCACCCAAGAGTTGTATTTCTCCCGCAAAACCTCCCGTACCGCCTATTACGCCGCGTCCGTGCCGCTGGGCTCCCTGGACGAACCGGAACCCCAAGGCGAGCTGCAAAAGCTGCTGTCGATGTTCTCTGGTTTGTTCAAGCGCTTCGGCCTTGAGGACACCACCGAGCAATCCACTTCGCAAACCCCAACCGAGAGCAAACCCCCAATGGATGAAGCCACAGCCACGGCGTTGAAAGCGCTGCTGGAGCAGTTGCTGCTGGTCGCCGCCGGCATTCAAGCCGTAATCGAGCCTGCCGCTGAAGAAGCTCCAGAACCCGAGCAAGAACCAATCGACAACGTGCAAAGCGCCGTCGAAGACATCGTCGCTACTGCTGAAGAACAACGCGAGTTCCGCCGCAAGGGCGGTGCCACCAATCAGGCCTTGGCCGCGAGCATGGCTCGACTGGAAAAGCAGTTCTCCACGCTGGTGAACACCGCGGCTACCCGCCGGGTGCCAAACACCACCGGCGCCGTCACCACCACCAAAAAGCGGGTGCTGTGATATGAGCCAAGCCCTTAGCCCCCGCGCCGAACAGCAATACTTCGCGCTGCAACAGGACATCGCCGAAGCCTACGGCGTTGACACCGCCACGCGCCAGTTCGCGGTTGAACCGACGATTGCCCAGGAACTGAACGACAAAATCACCGAGCGTTCGGACTTTCTGACTCGCATCAACATCGTGCCGGTCAGCGACCTGAAAGGTCAGAAAGTCATGATCGGCGTCAGCGGCCCAGTGGCCAGCCGCACCAACACCAAAACCACCGATCGTGAAGCCAAGGACATGGTGGATCTGTCCGCCCTCGGCTATGAGCTGTTCCACACCGAATCCGACGTGGGCCTGCCATTCGCCACGGTCGACAGCTGGTCGAAGTTTCCCGACTTTGCCGATCGCTACTCGGCAGCCGTGCAACGGCAGATTGCCCTGGACCGAATCATGGTTGGCTGGCACGGCACCCATGCGGCGGCGCAAACCGACATCAAGGCATTCCCGCTGCTCGAGGACGTGAACAAAGGTTGGCTGCAACTGGCCCGTGAGCAGATTCCGGCTCAGGTGCTGACGGAAGGCAAGACCGCCGGCAAGATCACTTTGGGTGCCGGTGGTGATTACGCCAACCTGGATGCTCTGGTGCATGACGTCAAACAGATGATCGATCCGGTATTCCGTGACGCGAACGACCTGATTGCGATCGTCGGCAGCGATCTGCTGGCCAACGACAAGGGCAAGTTGTACGCCAAACAGGGCGATACCCCGACCGAGAAAGAGCGCATCGAGGGCGCCCAGGTGATCGCCACCTACGGCGGTCTGCCGTCCTTCATCGTGCCTCACTTTCCGTCCACCGGCGTGGTCGTCACCAGTTGGGACAACCTGTCGATTTACTTCCAGGACACCAGCTGGCGCCGTCACTTGCTCGAAAACCCGAAACGCTCCCGCGTCGAAGATTACAACGGCCGCAACGAGGGCTACGTGATCGAGCAGCTGGAGAAGTTCGCGGCGATCGAGGCCGGCAACCTGGAGCTGGTGTGATGAGCATCGCCCTAGCCCACAAGCGACGCGTTCTCGCCCAAGGCCCTGACAGCGAAGCGGTGGCGGTGCCCTACAGCTCGTCGACCGCATTGGCGAGCCCTGCGAATGCGCAAAAGCACCTGAAGCTGATGGAAGACGCCTTGGCGATCGACCTGGAGCGCATCAGCGCGATCAACAGTCGCGAGGCGCGTCAGCAGCTCAAGCGCGACGAACTGCTGCCCAAGTACCTGGACTACGTGCAGCGCTACCGCGACAGCGGATTGAACCACGCCAACCCGGTCCTGATGCAGGTCCTGGTCTGGCTGTTCGACACCGCCCAGTTCGAACAGGGGCTGGAACTGGCCAACTTCGCCATGGAGCAAGGGCAAGCCATGCCGGAGCGTTTCCGACGTGACGTGCCGACCTTCGTCGCAGATGAGTTGATCGAATGGGCCGAGGCCGAGCACAAGGCCGGCCGAAGCCCAGAGCCTTACCTGTCCGACCTGCTGACGTGGGTCGATGGCCGCTGGGCGTTGTTCGAAAAAATCCCGGCTCGCTATCACAAGTTGCTCGGAATCATCGCGATGGAAGCGAAGGACTGGGCGCAGGCCATCACCCACTTTGAACGGGCGACTGAGCTGTATCCGGAAATCGGCGTAGGCACTCGCCTGGCCGGTGCCCGTCGAGCCCTGGACAAACAACCCGCCGGTAACGGCACCGAATAACCCGACTACCCCCCCAGCGGGGAACTGTGGACGTGAGTCGGCCATTTATGGCCCGCCCCACGAGAAACAGTTTCCCCGCCCTATTTGAGTGGCCAGCAATGAGCTTTTCCGGGAAACCCACCACCTTTGTGGACCAGGCGATTGAGAACGACGGCTTCTGGCCGAACCTCTCCGTGGCCGAGTTCCAGAAGGGTTATCGCCTGCCGGCGGAGTACCTGGGCGAAATGCTGGTCACCGATTTGACCACCGCGATGGTCGAGGTCAACGACGACCTGGCCAAGTGCAAAGCCCGCTGGCAAGCCGCCGGCATCGGTTCGGTTGAGTCCGCGGATTCGCGCCTGCTGCCGGAACGGACATTCAAGGTTGCGACCTACAAGCGCGCCGTGTACTGCCGCGCCAAGGCCAGTCTGCTGACCCAGTTCGCCACCGTGACGCGGCGTGAAAGCGCAGAGAACACGGGCAAAGAACTGCCCGAGCGTGGCGAAACGTTTCTGGAATTCAGCCAGCAATCCGTTCGTTCACTGCAAGGTCGCGGCCGTATCACGGTGGCGCTCTTATGACCAAGCTCCAAGCCCTGACCGCCTACCTGCTCGAACGCCGTTTGGTCGAGCCTGAGCAGCTCGACAGCTGGACCGAGCAAGTGACGCTCGACCTGGTGTGGAAACCCGACGTGGACGGCATGCACCTGGGCGACATGCGCTATCGCGCCGCGATCGTCCTGGAGCGCTTCGCCGACCATCCGGCACGGATGATGGCCCTGATCGGCAGCTGGCTGGAAACCCACGATCCGGAGCGCGATCGGCACGAACTGCCGGCGGCGCAGTTCGCCGTCGAGCCGCTGGACAATGACCTGTTCGACGTGGAAATCACGTTGGAATTCGTCGAGCCGCAGTACCTGGCCGAAGACCCGGCCGGTGAGATCCAGGCCTTTGGCAAGACCTGGGCGTTTGTGCCGTTTGACCTGTGGGTCGCCGAACGCGGCGAGGTGGCCACCGATGGCCGGCCGTAGCACCTTCGAACTCGATGCACGCGGTTACCTGGGCGTGCGCGAGCAACTGGCACTGCTCAGCCTGCCGCCCCAACTGCGCCGACGTTTGCTGAACAACGTGACCAAGCGTGTACGGACGATGAGCCGCAAGCGCGTGCGCGATCAGCAGAACCTGGACGGCTCGCCGTTCGAGGCCCGCAAGGGTTCGGCCAAGGGCAAAAAGAAGATGGAAGCCGGTCTGGCCAAGCTGATGGTGGTGACCCGCGTCAGCGCCGATGAGGCCGAGCTGGGCTGGAAAAACGCGCTGACCCGCTGGGTCGCCGCGCAGCAACACCATGGCGTCAGCGAGCGCCGTACCGCTGCGCAGATGCGCCGCTGGAACAAGACCCCACCCGGTCTGGCCGCCACCGACAAGCAAGTCAAGCGCTTGCGCCGGTTGGGCTTTCGTGTGCGCCAGGCGGGCAAAAAGACGCTGACCCGGCCGTCAGTGGCGTGGATTCAAGAGCATGTGAACTACGCCAAGGCGGGGCTGCTGATCCGCATCCTGGACGACGAGCGAAGCGAATCCACTGGCGCGCAGAGCTGGGAAATCACGCTCCCGAAACGCCAGTTCATCGGCGTCAACACTGACCGCGACACCAGCCTGCTGGTTAACCAGGTGTTGCAACAAATCCTACATTCACCCCGCTAACGAGGCACTGCATGGCACTCGGTCAAGTCACCGTCGACAATCTCAATCTGGGCCAGGGTGCCGTAACAGAGATTGAACGCTACTTCCTTTTCATCGGCCCGGCCGGCAAGAACGTCGGCCAGTTCATCCCGCTGAACACCGACAGCGATCTGGACGCCGCCCTGGGCGTGCTGGCCAGCGACCTGAAAACCCAAATCACCGCTGCCCGCCTCAACGGCGGCCAGCGCTGGGCGTGCGTGGCTGCGCCGATCGGCGCCGAGGCCAACTGGTCTGAGGCGCTGGAGAAAGCCCAACAACAAGGTTTCTCGGTGGAAGCCGTGGTGATCACCAAGCCGGTGACCACCGCCAGCGAGCTGTCGACCATGCATGACGCCGCGATTGCACTGAACAACACCTACGGTCGCCGCGTGTTTGTGGTGGCGGCCGCTGTGGGCATCACCGCGCAACAGACCTGGGCGCAATACGTCACTGAGCAGAAGGAGCTGGTGGCCAATCTGGCGGCGCCACGTGTCCTGGTCGTGCCGCAGTTGCACGGCAATGACCTGGGCGTGTTGGCCGGTCGCTTGGCCAACGCAGCGGTGAGCATTGCCGACAGCCCAATGCGCGTGGCCACCGGTGCCGTGCTGGGTCTTGGCCCGGTGCCGGTCGATGCCGACAAAATCCCACTGCCGTCGGCGGTGCGCAGTGAGTTGGACCGGGCGCGCTTTTCCGTGTCGCAGACCTACCCGGATTACCAGGGTGTGTACTGGGGCGACGGCAACATGCTCGACACCCCGGCGAGTGATTTCCAGGTCGTTGAATACCTGCGCATCACCGACAAGGCAGCGCGCCTGATTCGTCCGCTACTGATCCGCCGCGTGGCCGATCGCCGCTTGAACAGCACCCCCAACAGCATGGCGGTCAACACCAACCAACTGATGGCGCCCCTGCGTGCGATGGCCAAGTCCACCACGTTCAACGGCGAGGTATTCCCCGGTGACATCGAGCCGCCGAAAGACGGTGACCTGGTGCTGAGCTGGCTGAGCAAAACCAAGGTCGCGGCCTACATCAAGCTCAAACCCCTCAACTGCCCGAAAGACCTCACGGCGAACATCGCCCTCGATCTTTCCACCGACAAAACGGAGTAACGCCCCATGGCAAAAATTGGCGGCAAGAACTTCGACGTGAGCCTGGGCGACCTGTCGCTGCACGTCGAGAACTGCACCCTGGACATCACCGACAACTCGGCGGTGGCCCAAACCCGGGGCGTGCCGGATGGCTTCGTGGATGGCGATGTGGCGGCGGCCGGCGAGTTCGAGCTGGACGCCACCAACTTCAACCTACTGATCGACGCGGCGCGATCGGCTGGCAGCTTCCGCGCCCTGAAACCTTTTGACGCGGTGTTCTTCGCCAAGGCCGGCGAAGAAGAGGAACTGCGTGTGGAGGCCTTCGGCTGCAAGGTGAAGATTTCCAGCCTGCTGGGGATCGATCCGAAGGGCGGCGAGAAGAGCAAACACAAGGTGCCGTTCGACGTCACCAGTCCGGACTTTATCCACATCAATGGTGTGCCGTACCTCGACGCTGCCGAGATCGAGGGGCTGCGCTGATGGGGGATTGGTTCGAACAGGCCCAGGCGCTGGAACTGCTGGAGCGTGAACACGCGATTAAAGCCCAGCTTGCGCGCACGCGCCCCTCGGGGCCGAGCCGCATCCACTGCCAGGACTGCGAAGAACCGATCCCTGAGCGACGTCGAGCGCTGGGCGGCATTGTCCGCTGCACACCCTGCGAATCCCTTTCTGAGCAAGGAAAACGCCGATGACCAGCAGTCTGCGGCCAACGATCTTAGCCCCGGTGATTGACCCTGAACGTCTCAGTTTGCTGGAGCGTGACATGGCGGTGACGCAACATCGCCTGGGCCAGATGGAAAGGCGCCATGAGTCGGTGCCCACCCGCATCACCAAGCTGGAACAGCAGTTTGAACACATGTCTGGCCAGCTTTCGGAACTCAACGAGGGTCAGCAGAAACTGACGTCGGTCGTGTCAGAAATCGGCCGCAAAATTACCTGGGCGTTGGCGATCGCCAGCACCCTGTGGGCCATCCTGCAAATGTTCGGCCCGACGCTGTTGCGGGTACTGGTGCCATGAACCTGCGTGGCCGGATTCAAGCCGGTGCGATCGCGCTGGCCAGCGCTTCGCTGCTGACGTTCCTGGGCACTTGGGAAGGCCAGGGGCAGAACACTGTCTACGCGGACAAGCTGGCCCGTGGGCTGCCGACCGTGTGCAAGGGCATCACCCGGCACACCAGCCCGTTTCCGGTGGTGGTCGGTGATTATTGGTCGGACGCTCGTTGCGCCGAAGTGGAGCAACTGGTGATCGGTAAAAGTCAGCTGCAGCTCGCCGACTGCCTCACCAACCCGAACGTGGGCCAGAACACTTTCGACGCCCTGACCAGCCACGGGCACAACGTCGGTGTGCCCAGCACCTGCGCCAGTCGGGCGGTGGGGCTGATCAACGCCGGCCGCGTTGCCGAAGGCTGCAAGGCCTTGGCCTGGGGACCGGACGGCAAGACGCCGGTGTGGGCTTTCGTCACCGATGCCCAAGGCCGCAAGCAGTTCGTTAAAGGCCTACACAACCGCCGGCTGGCCGAGATAGAGCTGTGCCTGAAATGACCTTTTCCCCGTCGCGCCTGGTGCTGTTTGTACTGCTGGCCGGCCTGCTCGCGTGGGTGGCGTTCGATCGGGTGACTGATCAGCGCAACGATGCCCGGCGCGAGCGCGACAGCGCGCAATCGGAAGTGAAAGGCCTGCGTGAAGCAGCCCGCATCAGCGGCGAAATGCTCGCCGAACGGGACGCGATCGACCAGCAAAACACCACGGAACTGAATCATGTACGCACTGAAAACCAAGGCCTGCGCCGCGTGTTGACGATGGCCGTCAGCGGCTGCGCGTTGAAGCCACCTGCCCAGCAGTGCCCGCCGATTCCGGCGCCGGCAGCCTGGCTGATGCAGGAGCCGCCGAACTCGCAGCAGACGCTCGACCGGATTATTTCACCCTCCGGGACCAACTCGCCCTAAGCCGGCAAATGGTTCTCGGCCTGCAGCAACACATCGTCAGGGTGTGCCAGCGATAACCGGCGCACCAGGACAACCAATTTCTTCAACCTCAACCTGAGAGCTATCCCATGAGCCAACAAAACACCGAAATCACCCTGGAAGTCGGCGAACAGGAATTCACCTTCAACCTGACCCCGGCGGACGTGACCAAATACTTCAACGCGCTGACGCAAACCAACAAGGTCGCACCGGGCAACAACCTGTTGATGACCACCGTCAAGCAGGAAGAAAAAGCCACGTTGAAACCGCTGTTGGGCAACCCGGTGATGGTGATGCAAATCGCCGGCGCACTGCTGGAGGAATACGCGCCGAACGTTGAGGTGATCGTAAAAAAGCGCTCGGCCACGCTGAGCGCCTGACCGAAAACGGCTTGGGCCAGCTGATGGCCCTGACGAACCGCTGGCTTCCGGGAGCCGAGCTCACGCCAGAGGCGATGGGCACGGCCAAGTGGCTGGAGGATGAACACTGGAGACGCATGGAGATGGCCGTGGCAAACGGCATCGCCCTTGCGCTGAACGGGTAACGACATTGGCAGACCGTAGCGCCAGCCTGGCTTTCATCCTGAGCCTGACCGACAAGGTCACCGCGCCCCTGGGCAAGGTGAAAATGGGTTTTTCCGACCTTGCCGAGCAGAGCGAAAAGCACATCAAGACGATGGGCCTGGGCCTGGGCGGTCTGACGGCGGCGGTGATCGGGATTCAGCAATCCATGGCGCCAGCGCTGGAGGTCAATCGCGCCCTGGGCGACGTTCGATCGCTGGGCGTGGCCGAGGATGCGCTGACCGCACTCAACAATAAGTCGCTGGAGTTCGCGGTGAACTACGGCGAGAACGCCCGGGAATTCGTCGCCTCGGCGTACCAGATCGATGGTGCGATTAAAGGGCTGGCCGGCAATCAACTGGCGATCTTTACCAATACCAGCAACCTGGTGGCCAAGGCCACCAAGACCGACGCCGCGACCATGGGCGAATACGTCGGCACCCTCTACAACTTGCAGAAATCCCAGGCCGACGCCATGGGCAAAGGCGCGTGGGTCGAACGACTGGGCGGCCAGACGGCTTTGGCGGTTCAGTTGTTCCGCACCAGCGGCTCTGCCATGAAGGACGCCTTCAAGGAGGCCGGCGCGATCGCGACGACGGCGGGAGTGGACTTGGCCGAACAGATGGCGGTGATCGGCACCCTGAGTAGCACCATGGAAGGCGGCGATGCCGGCGGGCGCTACAAGGCGTTCTTCGAAAACATCGGTGCCGCGTCGGAAAAGCTTGGCATGAAGTTCACCGACCAGCAGGGCAAGATCCTGCCGATCATGACCATCCTGGACAAGCTCCAGGGCAAGTTCGGCGACCTGACCAGCGCCTCGGCCGGGGCCAAGCTGATGGAGGCCTTCGGCGGCGAAGGCGCCCAGGTAATCGGCGCACTGGCCAAGGACACCGGGCGCTTGCGTGACGGCATCGCGCAGCTGGGCAAGGTGCGCGGCCTGGAGAATGCCGAGCGCATGGCCCAGGCGATGGTCGATCCGTGGAAGCAATGGGCGTCCCTGGTCGAGGTCATGCGCGTGGTATTTGGCCAGGTGCTGATCCCGGTGCTGTCGCCGTTCATGAACAAGATGGTCGACATCGGCAAGACGCTGGTGCGCTGGTCGCAGCTGTTCCCCAACATCACCCGCGTGATCGGCATCACCGCGCTGACCATCATGACGATCATTGCCAGCATGTCGCTGCTGACCCTGACAGTGGGCGTCGCGAAGATGACCTGGCTGGGCCTGCTGACGGTCTGGAAGATCCTCACCATGACCGGCCTGCGCAGTGTGGCGATGTTCCTCTATCACACGGTGATGGTCATTGCGTTCGTGGCTGGGCTCGCCCTGATGTACACCTGGATGGGCTTGGTTCGGGTGGGCATGCTGCTTTGGCAAGGTGCGATCTGGCTGGTGAACGCCGCACTGCTGGCCAACCCGGTGGTGTGGATCATCGTCGCCATCGTGGCCTTGGTCGCGATCGTCGTCGCGGCCATTTACTACTGGGACGAGTGGACCAGTGCGCTGCTCAACAGCGAGGCATTCCGGTGGGTCAGCGAGCAGTTCCAGGCGTTGTCCGACTGGTTCAACTCCATGGGCGGCTGGTCAGGCATGGCCAAGGCCGCCTGGGACAGCATCGTCGGTGTCTTTTACAAGGCCATCAATAGCCTGATCGAGATGATCAACAGCATCCCCGGCGTGAACATCGAAGCGCGCTTGGGCGGCATGCCCGAGGTGCCCGGCATCGAGGCGGCCACCAACGCCGCCGACACCGCCAACGCCGCGCAGAAAGCCCAGCAGACCATCAATGCGGCCATCCCCAGCCTTTCCCCCACACGACCGACAGCGGTGCCGCCTGGCGGCCTGCTGACCAGCATTCAGAACAACAGCAGCAGCCAGAACAAGGGCACCCATGTGGAGAACGTGAACATTCACACCGGCAAGACCATGACCCCGCTGGAGATGGAAAACATGGTCGCCATGGCGGTGGGCGGATGAGCGAATACGTGGACCTGTTGATCGTCAACAACGACCTGACGCTGGACCCTTCGCATCAGCCGCGGCTGATCGATGACCGCGCCTGCATCGCCCAGGACATCGCGCACATGATCCGCGACAGCGGGCTACTGGTCACGCTGGTGGCCGAGCGCGATCGGCTGCGGCAACGCGACTGCATCCAGCAGATGGAACTGCTGGTGGAAGCCGACGAGCGCCTGGTGCCCGGGACGGCGCACATCACGCAGCTGGAGCCAGGTCAGTACCTGGTCACCGCCAAAACCCTGAAATTCGGATTGATCGAGGTAAACCTGTGAGTGAGGTCGATTTTAAACAGGTGATCGCCGACGCCGGCATCCCAACCACCGAGGCCGGTTTGAAAGCCGCCTGGGAAAAGGAGGTCGAAGCCCAAGGCGCCAAGGTGGCCAACACCAGCAGCTATTCGCCGTTCTGGCGGGTGATGACGGCGCTAGTCACCAAGCCGGTGCTGTGGCTGCTGGATTTCCTGTGCCTGACCGTGCTGCCGAACTTCTTTGTGAAAACGGCGGTGGACGCCTGGCTGGACATGCTCGCTTGGGCGGTCAACGTCGAGCGCAAGGGCGCCACCAAAGCCCGGGGCACGTTGCTGTTTACCCGGGCGACGCCGGACGGCGTGATGGAGCTGGAAAAAGGTATCGCGGTGCAATCTGCTGCGATCAACGGCAACGTCTACCAGCTGACCACGACGGCTGCCGCGACCTTTCAGCAAGGGCAGTTGCAGCTGGAAGTGCCGGTGGAAGCCAGCGAGGCCGGCAGCGGCTACAACCTGGCGCCGGGTTACTACGCGATCCTGCCGGTTCCGGTACCGGGCATTGCCCAGGTGGCGAACCGGGACGGCTGGCTGGAATCACCTGGCGCGGATCCGGAGCCCAACGACCAGTTGCGCCTGCGTGTGCGCAACCAGTTCTCGGCGGTCAACCAGTGGCACACCGACGCGGTGTATCGCGCCATGATTTCCGCCTTCCCGGGCGTGCGGCCAGATGGTGTGTACTTCGAACACGGAGCGCCCCGGGGGCCGGGCAGTGCGAACGCCTATGTGCTGTTTGATGCCGGTGTGCCGGCGGACAGTTATCTGGAGCAAATCAACGCGCACATCCGCGACCAGGGCAACCATGGCCACGGCGATGACCTGCTGGCCATGGTCATGCCCGAAGTGCCGGTGGTCCTGCTGTTCAACGTCTGGCCACGGGCCAATCTGACGCCTGCCCAGGTGATCGATCTGCAACATGAAATCAAGTTGTTCGTGCGAGCCGCGTTCCGTGAAAGCACACCCCGCGACTATCAACCGACGCTCACTTATCCGCAGTCGCGGTTCAGTTTCAGCCGATTGACCGAGGAACTGCACGGCCAGTTTCCCGGCATCGAATCGCTGAGGATTACCCCGATGGTGGACATCGTCAGCGCGCTGACCATTCCCCGGATCGACAAACTGACGGTGCTGATGAAGTGATCAAGCTCAAATTGCCGTTCTGGCTGGAAGGGACCGAACTGTCCAAGCTGACCGCCGCTGCACAGGCCTGGTGGGAAACCGTCACCGGCTGGATGCGTTGGCCCTACCAGCAAATTGACCCGGACACCTGCCACCTGGCCATCCTCGAATTGTGGGCCTGGCAGCGCGACGTCACGCGCTTCAAAGGCGAGCCCGAAGCCTTATTCCGGCTGCGGGTGAAATACGCCTTTATCAACTCCGTGGACGCCGGCAGCACCGCCGGCATGAAACGCATATTCGAGCGTTTGGGCGTGGGTTACGTCGAGATCGAGGAACGCCAACCCGATCGGGATTGGGACGTGGTCCTGCTCAAATTCAGTAATGCCCAACTGTCACTGAACCCGGAATTGCTGCGCGTGTTGATCCAGCAATACGGCCGGACCTGCCGGCGCTATGACTTCGTGACCATCACCCCCGTGGCACTGCAAATCGCCTTGATCGACTTTAACGACGACCAGCAAACGCTGATTGCCAGCCTGTAGGAGCGCACCGTGAGCGCCAATATCACCTTGGCCGGCGAAAGCCAGATTGCCCTGAAGCAAGGCCAGAAAAAGCCGCTGATTATCAGCAAGTTCATTTTCGCCAACGTGCCCGGGCTGGACCCTGTGGCGCCGCTCGATCGCGCTGCCGGCAAACCGCCGGCTGAGCAAATCGTCCATGTCTACAGCATCCCGGCGCAAAACGCCGGCTACGTGAACCCCAACCAGGTGGTCTACAGCGCCCAGCTGGGATCGGACATTGGCGACTGGGATTTCAACTGGGTCGGCCTCGAGGACGAAGAGGGCGTGCTGTTCGCCGTGTCGTCCGTGCCTTTGCAGCAGAAGCGCAAGAACATTCCACCGCTCCAGATCGGCAACAACGTCACGCGCAACTTCCTGGTGGCGTTCGACGGTGCCCTGGAGCTGACCGGCGTCACCATCGACGCCAGCACCTGGCAGCATGACTTTACCGTGCGCCTGGCCGGCATCGATGAGCGTGAGCGCATGAGCAATCGCAACCTGTATGGCCGCGCCTGCTTCTTCGGTGGTTCGCTGATCTTTGAGAAGACCGCGACCGGCTTTCAGCTGCGACCGGGGACTGCCTACATCGAGGGCATCCGGGTGGCCTTGGGCGTACCGTTGCCGGTCACCGGGGTTATCCCTGTGGGCAAAGTCTGGTTGGACGTCTGCCTGGAACGCCAGCTCAATGATCGAGTGGCCAGCTGGAAAGTGGTTTTCGGCGACCAGGTGGACTACACCGACGCTGCCGGCGTCCGCCATTACTGTGTGCCGATCGCTGACTTTGTTTCCTCGACCACCATCATTGATCTGCGGGCGGCTGAGCCTATTCCGGGCGCATTGATCCAGTACCTGGCCGCGCGCAACGGTGACTATGAGCAACTGCGCGCCCGGGCGACGACGAAAGAAGACGTGGAGCTGGGTAACTTGCCCAACGCCAAGAGCGACGATCCGGCGACCAACAGCAGCGAGATCCTGGCCACCACCGCCGCGCTGAACAAGCTGCAACAGCAGGTCGGCGATTCGATGACCGGGATGGTTTCCGCTTTCGCGATGAAAGTAGCGCCCACGGGCTGGTTGACCTGTAACGGCGCGGTGGTGTCTCGCACCAGCTTCGCCAGCCTCTTTGCCCGCATCGGTACGACATTCGGCGCCGGCGACGGTGTGACTACCTTCACCTTGCCCGATATGCGCGGCCTGTTTCCGCGAGGCTGGGACGATGGTCGCGGGCTGGACCCGAGCCGTGCATTCGGCTCGTTTGAAGACATGATGCTGCATTCCCACGCGCACACGGCCTCGGCCGCCGCTGTTGGTGATCACGTTCACTCAGCATGGACCGATGCGCAAGGTAACCATGCTCACAGCGCCTGGACTGATGCCCAAGGTGCACACGCTCACAACATACCGGGTTCTGTGCACTCAAGCGGCGGTGGCGTCTCGGTGGATGGCAACCCCATTGGAGCAACCTTTACCGTCCCGACCTCGGTGGACGGCGCGCACGCGCATAACGTCGGCATCGGCGCCGCCGGTAACCACACGCACCACATCGGCGTGGGCGGTGGCGGTCACCACACCCACGCCCTGACGGTCGTCGCTGCCGGCGGTACCGAAACACGTCCGAAGAACTTGGCCCTTCTTTTCTGCATCAAGTATTGAGATCGATCATGACTGACAAACTCGTCTACCAGACGGATCATCTGGGCGTTTACATCGGCGCGGTGGAGGCTTGCGAATCGCCCTTGGAGCCGGGGGTGTATCTGATTCCTGGCGGCTGTGTGGAAACCCCGCCGCCAGCGATTCCTGAACACAAAGTCGCCTGGTGGAATGGCCAGGCCTGGCAACTGGTGGACTACCTCGGCGGCGTGGTCGTCTACAGCATCGACACCGGCAAAGCGCGAACCCTTGAAGGGTTTGAACCGCTTCCGGCCGGCTACACCCTGAAAAAACCGGGGCCGAACCAGATCTGGCAGGACGGCGAATGGATCGACGATATCGACGCCGTGCTGGCCGTACTGCATGACAACAAGCAGCAGGCGATCGACGCCGCGTACAGCCAGTACGTCGCCGGCGGCTTCAACTCGAATGCGCTGGGAGAGTTGCACCGCTACAGCAGCGCGATCGATGACCAGGTGGATCTAAACGGCCAGGTGCTGCTGGGTATGGATGACGTTTACCCCTGCTATGACGTTGACCAGGTGAAAGCCTTTCGAGCGCATACCATCGCCCAGCTACAGAAGGTCAGCCAGGACCTGGTGCGCTTCAAACAGGCCGCCATGCAACACGCCGATAGCCTCAGGCAGGCCTTGGCCAATGCCCTGGACGATAAGGATCTGCAGGCCATGAAAGCCATTACCTGGACGCCGCCGGCATGACCTGGGCACCGGTGACCATGCGCTGGCCAGAGCAGGCCACGCAGTGGATGGGAGGGCTGTCGGCCGCCAAGGATCTGGCCGGCGGCGAGCTGGCCAGCACGGCCCAGCGCCTGGCCGGCCTCGAGGGCTTGGCCAGCACCAACCCGGGGCCGGTCGGTGATGCGGCCAAAGATGCGATCGCCACCGGCCGTGCGGCCTTGGCCGAACAGCTGGGCCAGGCGCCGGCGTGTCTGGTGGTGACGCCGTTTCAAAGCGGAATCGGCCAGGGGACGGGCTATCAACGTTTTCTGTCAGCGCCCAATCTGCTGGAACACCTGGCGAAGAAACTGGACGACGTCACCGACACCGGGCGCCCCGCCGGGCCGCAATACGCGCTGTCGATTCTGTTCCTGGGCACGCGCCTGGAACAGCTGGCCAGCAGCCTGTCGCGGTTCAACGCGTTGCTGCCGATCCCCGATCTGGTGCGCACGGAGCGCCGCGCCCAGCACCTGGTGAAGCTGGAAACCGAAAAGTGGGAGATCCCCGGCGCCGGACCATTGCCGCGCTGGCAAGCGCTACCCCTGGAGCGTTGCACGGTGGTCAAGGCTGCCAAGCAATCCATGGCCGGCCAACTGGCGGTGCTGGAGAGCTACGCGGCCGACAGTTCGCCGCTGGGCGATCTGGCCGCGCTGGCGAGCCGCAAAGCCGCCCAGCAACAGGGCCGGGATCAGCAGTTGGCTGACCTGAAAGAGCTGCTGGCTGGGGGAAACCTTGACGTCAGCATGCAGGCCCGCCTGATCGGCCCCGGCAACACCAGCGAGTTGCGGCGCGAGCTGCTGGCCGGCGATGCCCCGGGGCACGAATGGGTGCTGTGCGCCGGCCTGATGCTGGTCGGCTCGAAGGAAGGGCTGAGTTTTGTCCAGGAGCTGGTCGGCCTATGACGCTGCTACTCGATGGCCACAAAGTCCAGGGCAAGAACCTCAAGGTGACGGCCAATCTGCGGATTGAAAGCGGCGACATGTCCGGCCAGACGAGCAACACCGACAAGGCCCACAAAGGCTTCAAGCCCAAGACGCTGACCGTCTCGTTGGTGATTCCGTTTGTGGATAAGTCCCAACTGGTCGATCTGATGCGCCTGGCCGAAGCCACTGCCGGCGGCGGCCAGTTGCATCTGTACCGCATCGTCAACGATTCGGCCGAGGTCTTCGGCGTCCGCCAGGTCGAGTTTTCCGACGGCATCAGCGCCCGCGAGGACGATTCACTGCGCGCCTGGCTGGTCCAGTTCACGCTGAGCGAACGCGAGTCGAACCCGGAAAAGGTCGAAGGCCGACGCGCCGGCAACAAGGTCAACGCCCAAGGGGCCCCGGGCAGTGCGGTCGGCGAAGGCGGTGCCGGTGGAACATCAAACGACAACCCGGCGCTGAGCGGTTTTGAAAAGGTGCTGGGCCGCGTGGATAAGTGGCTGGGCGGGAGTGAGCCGACGTGAAGCTGCACAAGATTCTGGCGATCAATGGCGCGCCGATCGCCCTGGTGAAAGACGACGTTCGGCTGGACGCCACCAGTCCCGGCCGGGCGACCTTCACCATCCAATCCGCGGTGCCGGTGAAAGGCCTGGTGACGCTGGACATCGGCTACAACGAAGGCACGTTGCAACGGCACTTCATTGGCTACGTTGAGCGCTGCACCGCCGCCAACGCTGTCGAGCAGGTGCTGTTCTGCCGCGAGCTGGCCGCCGTCCTGGCCAACCCGCTACCGCTGAACTTGCGTCACGTCGATTTGCGCGCCGTGCTGGCCGAGGTCAGCGAACAGACCGGACTGCGCTTTCGCGTGCCCGATCGGCCCTACGCCAGTGTTAAGGCGCCGTTCTTCTACAGCCTGGCCGCCGGCTATCAGGCGATGGACAGTCTGGCCCGGGTGTTCAGCATTCCCGACTTCACCTGGCACCAACAGGGCAATGGCGAAGTGTTCGTGGGCAGCTGGGCCGACTGTTTTTTCGGCGCCCGTGCGCCGCTTCAGATCCCCATGGAGCTGTTCGACGGCTACCAGGGCAACCAAAGCGCCATGGTCGCCGCCCTTCCCGGGTTGCGACCAGGTGCAACGATCAACCACGGCGAGCGCATCACCAGTGTGGCCCTTGCCGATAACCAGATGGCCATCCGATGGAAGACGCAATCCGCCGCAGCGTAGAGCGGCAATTCCCTGAACTCACCGGTGGCTATCACCTACCGCGCTTTGCCCGGGTTGTCGCCGTGGCCGATGCCCCGGCCGGTGCCGGGATCTGCGACGACTTCCGCCCGCGTTATGCCGTGGACATTGTTGTCCTCGGCTCGGACGGTGAGGCTGATCCAGCCATGCCCCCATTGGCCGGGGTGCCGTTGCCACTGCCCACCGGTGGCGAGGAAATGGGCATCTATGCCTTTCCGGAGGAGGGCACCCAAGTGGTGGTGTGCTTTGCCTATGGCTTGCCGAACAAGCCCTACATCCAGACGATTCTCCCACACGGCCTGAGCATGCCCAGGGTGCCGAAAGGCGACCAGGTGTGGCAGCACAGCGAGGCCGCCCAGCAGCGGGTGGATGCCGACGGCAACTGGCTGCGCCAGACTGATGGCAAGATCCAGGACAAGGCAATCGAGCGCGAAGTGGAAGCCCTGGAGAACCGTGAGCAGTTCCAAAGCCACACGCAGACGATTGACGATCATTCGACCGAGTCCGTGGGAGGCGTAAAGACGATCGAGGCGCTGGGCGCGCTCAAGCTGCTGTCAGGTGGGTCCGCGAGCCTGGCGGCGGTAGATGATCTGCATCAGGCCACCGGCCGAGATTTGAACCTGGTGGTAGGGCAAAAGCACAACACCATGGTGGGTGGGGACATGCAGGAGAAAGTCCAAGGGTTGCGCAAAAGCGTAGCCGGGATCAGCCAGCAGCTCCAGGCGCCGAAGAGCTGGATCGGGTCCAGTGGTGTGAATTTGTTTCAGGTGGTGTGCGACATGCTCGATCTGTTGCAGCAGATGAATGCGCAGTTGGCAGCGCACACTCACTTACCAGGCCCAACGCCGAATCCCAGTGACGCGACTGCATTCAATGCTAAGGCTGCGGCAGCGTTGGCACTATCCGCGAAGCTAAAACCGATCACATTGTGATTGATCGGTAGTTTTTACGACGCATGAACTGCTGGGAAACATGCGCCAATTTACCGGTTGTTTGTACGTCAGCTATAGGTTTTCTATTCGGCGCTATACATTTTTCGCTCTGGCATGATTGTTTTCGTGTTCGAACTCATTAGCGTTTTTATGTTTCGATGTACCAACTTCAGACGAAGTAGGCACATGTGCCTAAGTTCAAATGACCGCTCGTCGGATTTTTGGGTTGCGCGTTCGTGCAACCCAAAAAAAGTCAATCTATAGATAAAAAAAAACCTCACCCGCCAAGCCCACGCAGGATAGGCCCTTGCTCAAAAATAGCCTTTAGGTCCGTATAGTTTTCAATACCCGAAAACGAGGAAGCCCGCACGGGGCGGGCTTCAAGGTACTACCTGTACGTCGTTTTGTTTCTGCGGACCTGTGTTACGATCTCGCTCAACCACTAAACATCAAACATCTTTGTTACCGGAATCTCAAAGACTATGGTTCGGTGGCGCTAACGTCAACCTAATTAGATTGTCAAAACGGGCGTAGTTACGTTATTTAACTGGTAGGAATACTTGTTGGCTAACGTTGTTCGTTAGGTAAAGTCATTCGTAGTTACCTAAATAGGTTGTCAGCGCGAGTGGGATACTCTGCATCATTTCTACTTTTGGTGCAGGTTAGTACGAACTCCACGGAGCTTATCCAATGAAGCTATTCATTGAGCGCTACCTCCCCGAGGAATTGATCCGGGCTTTGCAAGCCGCTTACTGGTCGATTCGCTTGGTCAGAGTCCTCTTGCAACCATAGTGTGATTAAACAGGGACTTCGGTCCCTGTTTTCTTTCAGCCGCGCTTATAACTACAGCATGGACCAAAAGGACTGAGCGTAAAGCGTAGCCACTCAGGGGCCGCGAAAATCGTCAGAAGAGTCACGTGTCGAGCATGTCCCATTCGAATCCAAGCATCCAGCGAATAGCACTCAACTTACCGTTGATCATTCCCCATTCGAAGTCATCCCACGGTCCTAGATTTTCTAGACCAAGCTCATCCTCTGTTCGCTTGGCGGCTTCCAGCGCACCTTTCCAGATGGTGTCAAGTATTTCGTCCGGTTTGTAAGGTGACCTGGAGTATTGTGCTTCGGGAAGCACTTTGATGCGCCCTTCCTCAATTGCAATTCGTCGCCCCCAGTGTCGGTTGTACCAGACCTGGCGGGACAATTTTTGCTCCTCCTCAAGCAGCTCGGACAACCGCCGAGGTTCGTCCTCAAATTCGTACTCCGCCTGGAGTTCTTCAATCCATTCCGGGGCCATCTCGTTGAGATAGGCATTGAGATTGATCGAGTAACTAGAATTTTCTCTGAACAGATCGGCTATGTCGGGGTGAGGCATACGCTCGTCGCCTGTAGCCGAGCTGAAGTCATGCTTGTTGTGGGTGACGAAGGCGTAATTGTTCCCATCGCCCTTATCATCTTCTACTGCAGCTGCGTATAGCTCGATCAGAATCGCATCGCCAACGCTATTCTTCGCTTTGTGGAATGGGGCTCGCTTGTCAACGGCTCGCAAAGCCGCGCCAAGTAACGCCGCGTCACTGGTCACTATTTTCTTCGAGCCTGCGAATAGCTTTTCGATGCGCCCAATTGAATCATTCACTGCTTCGCCGAGAACGGCGATCCGATGGTCTACATCACCGAGTTGCGCAAGAGCCTCTTTACGTCCTTCAGGTTTGCCAAACTGATGCACGGCTTCTCGAACTCGCCGAAAGGTGCTCGCTAAGCTCTGTCCACTCTCCTTAATGACACGATCTTTATTACGTTCGAATTCGTCGACCACCAGCTGTGGCACTAGTAGCTCTACTACACCAGCCTTGATTAACTCCTCGAGTGCTCCAATCGTGGCCCGTTGCCGATAGTCCTTAGCGAGATCTAGCCACACACAGGTATCGATCATAATAAAGAGCAGACACCCCTCGTCTTCAGCTGCTTTGGCTATTTCCGTCATTCGAATTCCCTCCCGCTCCGTTGCCTGAAGCCACCCATGTGATGCCGAGTTGTCATCGGCGTGCCTGATGTTATCTCAACGCGCACCGATACGACCTAGCGACTCAAAAAATGCCGACGGCAGAAAAAAAACGTTCGAAAAAGCACTTATCCCCCTCCCGCCGACGGGCTTTGGGTCCGTTTTTTGTGCAAAACGGGCATGTGGTGCAATTGGTCGTCTGGTGTAGGCCCGCTGTGGGGGCTGCGAGATGGTTGGCTATTTCACTAAGTGTGAGATTTTGCAAAGAAATGAAGAGTTTCTTTCCTAGCTTCAAAGGCTTGCGGGTTCAGGCGCTAGGTTGCGAATGCCCTGTTTAAAAGGGCTATAGCTTATGAAACGGGCTATTTGGGGGGCTTTTCGAGTTCTGATCGGCTCGCACCAGCCTTCGTTGGAGTGTTTGATTGATAATTTCCAATGTGGCGCAAAGGCCTGTGCACTGGGCATTTCAGCGTATTACTCCATTTCAGTTTGTGACAATGGGGGAAGCTATCTATGGGGCCCGTAAAGCGGGCCGAGATAGTATGCGAGGGGCTATGGTTGGATGCTTGGTCGAATGACCACATTCGACCAAGGGAGAATTCATCAAAATGGTGCGCGATGGGCGATTAGAAGTTCCCCCCCCGCATGCGGGCAAGTTCGTCTACGACTAATTGCATTGGTAATTCAAAGAAATCGAATAGTGCGTACAGCGGTGATAAGAGAGGGTGAACGATCTCCGGTAAATTTGCATCTATCGTCTGGGCATCAATATGCGTACTCAATGTGATCGTATCCTGACGCGAGACACGGCCATCCCACATGTGGCGACTGCCATCCATGCTTACCAATGATCGACCGGCCAGCCCTTCATAGGTGGCAACGAACTTGATCGTTGTCGGCCCCTCAAAGAGATTAGCTGCGAGACACCGGGCTTGGAGCAGCGCTTCGCCAATCCTCCAGACTGGCAGGGTGATGTCGAAAATTGTTGCTGGTGGAACTGGAATGCGCCCCAGCCGTTGCGCATCCGAATCATCTTCCTGATAGCCTCGAAGGAGAAAAGCTAAGCCATCAGGGTGGATGCGCCAGAAATCAGAGTGCGAAGGATCTCGAAATGCCAGCTCAGCTTCGCGATCATTTCCCATCCAGCACTCGACAGCGCCATCAATTGGATAAGGTACGATTCCGGCCCGTGTCGGGTACCAGAACGGTGGCCAGCCTGTATGTCTAACAACGCTCGCTCTAAGGACATCGGGGAATTGTGCCAGGGGGATTTGCCTACGTTCGCCGATTACTTCGTAAGCGATAAAAAAGCGTCCATGGGGCATGCGAGGCCCATCGCCTTCAGGAAGTGCTTCAGTAAGGAGCGTCCAGCGCTCACGGTTTGATCTTATCCATTCGTCGAGCCGAGCTGGCTCTGGTGGCCGTTCTACCTGCGGAACGGCACCAGAGATCAAATCTCTGATCTGATCGAACATTTCGTCGCGTCGATTGCGAAGGCACCTAGCTAGAAGGTCATCCCAGTCCTGAGCGCTTTGAGGCGTCTCGCTTCGCGGTCCTGGCTTGCGAACATAGATTGCGTTGAGGTGGACGGTGTTTCCATTTGGCCCCGCTCGGCGTGCTCTTACAGGAACACGATGTCCGCCTGGAACTTGCACTACAGGAAATACTGCGCCAAGAGGGTTTGCAACGATGTGCACGGCACAGTGGAACGGTGGATCGCAGTAATTTTGCACGATGCCGTTGACCAGATCCTGGTTGTAGCTATCGAGGGTGGCTGGCCGTTCCCCCGCCTCCAATATGCCGACATCAGTTTCAGCAAGCCCAAGAATGATAAAGCCACCTCCATGGTTAGCAAGGGCGAGAACCGCTTTTGCGAAGGTGGCTTTGTCTTCGTTAGAGCCTTGCAAATCAAGCCAGTTTTTGACCTCGCATTCGAGAGCTTCTCGAGTATCAATCAGCAGGTCGGCTAGACGTTCGCGGGAGACGGTCATATGGAAACATCCTAATCGAGGGTTTAGAAATGTTAGACGCTTTAGAGCCGGAGGCATCCGCATTTGGCTGAATGCAAGCGCTGGAGTGACGCAGAGAGAGGGCCATTAGGGAGCAAAGTGTCCACATTGTGTCCACGGTGCCGGGGGATGTATTCGGAATATGATCGAAAATGTCCCGGAAATCCCTAATAAATTTGCCTTGCGGCGATGGATGTTGGAAAGAGAAGTTGATAAGAAATCAACTCACTCATGACGCCAATCCTTCTAATAAAGTAGGGCAGACGTTACCCACCGCCGTAGGCCAGGTAAAGCGCCGTGACTGACCACCCGGTCACCCTTTTCCCCTCCCGGGAAGCGTTGCCGGCCACGCCAGCCGCGCATTCCCCTCTATATAGAAGAGGGCGCGAAGCCGGAGATTGGCGGGTTTGCCATGGCACGGCACCCAGCGGAACGACTAAATCGCTAACCGCATGAAAATTCTGCAAAAAAAGTTTGCCATCAGAAAAGCTTTCGACTACATTAGCGCGCCTCGACAGACAGAACATGTTTGACGAGATACGGTGAAGTGTCCGAGTGGCTTAAGGAGCACGCCTGGAAAGTGTGTATACAGGAAACTGTATCGAGAGTTCGAATCTCTCCTTCACCGCCAAATTCGATGTACACAAAACCCCTGATTTCGAGAGAAGTCAGGGGTTTTGTGGTTTCTGGTGTCTCGATTTCATGCCTCGCGACGGAATTGCCCCGGATGTATCAGCAAAGACGCATCCGAAAATGATGTAGGACAAGTGCCAAACGTGTGGGAAGTAATGCTGGAAAGCCAAGCGGTTAGGTGCTTCCATTGGTTCCAGCACCTCATCTGGGCCATCTTGGGAAGGGATATTTGTTTTGCTCATCCAAAGTGCAAAATGAATCAAAGGGCAGCGCAAATGACGCCACCCCCATTATCCAGAAGGGACATTCGCACGTTATGCAGGAAATGACCATGAAACAGGCGGAGCTGGAAAAGGTTCACGTGGAGATCGTCAAACTGATCGCTGAACAGCGCAAGCTGAACGCCGAGGCCGGCAAGATGACCCGTGAAACCTTTTGGTATCCAGTGGCGGTTGCTACTGGGTTGATTGGTACGGTAGCTACCGTTACTGCTGTGATGATCAAGCTGCTCTAGGCGAGCTTTTTGTGTTCATCATTTCCGCGCTGGGGAATGATGCATGCCTCTATGAAAAAGGAAATCTCATGATCACCACCACAACCCACACCATCGAAGGCCGGCAAATCACCGCATACCTGGACATCGTCAGCGCCGAGTCGGTGCAGGGCGTCAACGTGATCCGCGATTTGTTCGCTGGCATGCGGGATTTTTTCGGTGGGCGCTCTCAAACGTTGGAGCGAGCATTGAAAGATGCGCGGATTCAGGCGACCGACGAGATCAAGGAGCGGGCGCGGGCGCTTCAGGCGGATGCGGTGGTAGGGCTCGACTATGAGATCAGCATGCCGGCCGGTAAAGGTGGAATGGTGGTGGTGTTTGTGACCGGGACGGCGGTCAAGCTGAGGTAGGACGCCGCGCTGGCCATTCGTCGGGCACGTAACAATCTGAATCACAAGTCCGGGAATGACCGACTAGTCTCAAAATCCTGGGTGGTCGATATTTTTCAGGCAAATAGGGCTTGCCGGTATCGACCCGTTGAGAGGAGCGAAGATATGACTGAGCCGTATATCGAAGACGACGGGGCGGAGTTTCCAATCAATAATTGCGTGCAGTGTGGTCAGACGGACTATGTGCCGAGCTTCGGTGAAGACCGTATCAAAATCAACAAAATCAAATCTACGGTACCTCGAACTCGAGGGCCGAAGTCGAAATTCATGCCCAAGCTGGGTGCGCCTTCCAGGAAGTAAACAGTGACTCGTACGAGCCCCGCCATTGAGCGGGGTTTCTTGTTTTTGAAGGGAAAAAAGCATGCTTGGAGGTAATGCGGGGAAATGTCCTACAACATTGCGAGCACTAGTGGTTTTTTTCACAAACTTTTCACACCTGCCTACGTAGTCTCAGCTCATCCGTTAGAAAGCAGTACCCTGGCCCGTCTCCCCAGCGGGCTTTTTTTTGCCTGTCATAAAACCTTTTCCATAAATGCTGTCCAACCGTCGCCAATGACGAGGTTGTTCTGTGTTTGTGTCTGGACTTTGCCTCCTCTAAAGCATTCAATCTCCGGCCTTTCGGTTTCCCCCTTTTTTGAGGTTCTCGTTATGCGTTTGACACTGCCTGCTCTGGTTCTGGGCCTTTTGTTTGCTCAAGGTGCGATGGCTGCCGGTGATGGCACCGCTGCGCTCGGTGGTGGTCTGGGTGGCGCGCTGGGTAATGTGGTCGGTCAGAAAATGGGCGGCAGCACAGGTGCAGCGATTGGTGCCGGCGTAGCGGGTGCAGCTGGCAGTGCTGTTGCAGCACGCAAAGGCAGCCGCACCAAAGCGGCCATCGGCGGCGGTGTCGGCGCGGCGGGCGGTTCGGTGATTGGCAACAGCCTGGGCGGCAAGACTGGCTCCACCATCGGTGCCGGCCTAGGCGGTGCATTGGGCGGCGGCGTGGGCAGCAATCTGTCCAAAAAAGGCCACTGATCCCAAGATGATCCGCTGAAGAAGCCCGGCTCAATGCCGGGCTTCTTCGTTTTGGAACGTTTCTGCAGTATGTGGCTCAAATCTCTTACAGCCGGCATCTGATTTGCTGTTCAACAGACGCAGATGCCAGACTGATGCCTATCCGCGGCACGATCTTCCCCCGATGCGGAAATTAGAGGTTCATATCATGCGTTTGACATTGTCCACGGTGGTTTTAGGACTTTTGATTGCTCAGGGTGCGATGGCTGCCGGCGACGGCACCGCTGCAGTGGGCGGTGGTCTTGGCGGCGCGTTGGGTAACGTGGTCGGCGGTCAACTAGGCGGCAGCACAGGAGCAGCGGTTGGCGCTGGCGTCGGTGGTGCGGCGGGCAGCGCGGTCGGTGCGCGCAAGGGCAGTCGAACAGAAGCGGCTGTTGGCGGCGGTATCGGCGCGGCAGGCGGCTCGGTGATCGGCAATAGTCTGGGCGGCTCCACCGGTTCGACCATTGGCGCTGGCGTGGGCGGTGCAGCCGGTGGCGCGGTGGGCAGCAACCTGGGTAATGACAGCGGCAGCTCGCATTCCGGTGGCGGCAACCACAAACACAAGCATAAAAATAAGTACAAGCATCGCTAACTCGATATCGAGTGACAGTAAAAACCCGGCCCAGTGCCGGGTTTTTCGTTTCTGTCACCAGGACTCTGGAACGTTTGCCCATAGGGCGCCTCGAACTTCATACACCCCTGAACGTTGTGAGGCATGTCATGACTCCGGAAACAGAAGGCATGGAAGATGAAGGTCCAATCAATGATCCTGGCAACGAAGATCCGGGGTCTCTGATGGACGACGCCACGGTGCCGCTCAACGATGCCGATGACGCAGGCGATGTGGGCAATTGTGAACACGACGAATACGACGAGGAAGACGACGAGTGATCATGCTTTGCGGTCCGGCCGACCGATCGTCCTTCTGATCGAACCGCATCTATCGTGTTGTCCTCGAAATATCAGGATCTGCTTTTCAGGTCCATTGAGAGGTGCGTTATGAACGCTGATCCAAAAGACTCCGATATCGACGACGATACCCCCGAATATCCGCTGCCTTCACCCACCGACTCCCTGAGTCGCGATCAGCGCCCGCCCGACGATGACGACACCGGCGTGGAGCAGGTGCCCACCGATACCGATGATGTGAAGCGCGGGGATGTGGAAGCCAATCCCGATGACCCGGACATTGCCGGTGACGATCTATCGGGAGAACCGAGCTGAAACCTGTGCAGCGATCCATCGCCGCTCGTCGATTGCGCGGCACCTTTAAAAAGCGACCGCTGCCAGACATCAGGTAAAGCACTCTTTAAAGGAGGTGCGCCATGATCAGGTCAAAACTGACGACCCTGACGGTGGTTGGCTTATTGTCGATCAGTTCATTGGCGGCGTTTGCTCAATCTTCTGGCCGCGATGCGCCGGTCGACAAGGGCGGGATGCCGCCATATTCGGAAATGAATGCGGGCGTCTCGGATGGGAAGGTGCCACCACCGGACACCATTGGTGGTGGGAATGGTGGTGATGCCAACGGGAGTAGCACCAGCCCGGGGGAGGGAAGTGGGTCGATGAGCGGTGGAAGTTCGATGGGGAGTGGTTCTGGAAGTGGGTCTGGAGAGTCAGGTGATTTTGAAATTGATGAGGGCGGTGGTGGAGCGGAAAGTGGAGGCAAAACCGGTGGTTCTGGCGGCTAAGTCAGTGTTTTTTTACTGTACAACTGAGCCCAGCGTCGAGCTGGGCTTTGGATGTTTTTCACAGGCGTCACTGATGCTTGACGCGTTTGCTCGATGAGCGCCTTGTGTGAGTTGATGATTCTATATTGTTGGTTGTTTTATTGAGTGTTATCTTCAGATTTTTTTGGCGTTGAAATAAGTAGTGACTCGATCCAGTTTTTATAGAAAGTTCTTTGCTCTTCAATGTTGCTAGTAATATTTTCGTCTTCGTAGTCGAAAATTCGTACTATGTCCTCTTCTTCGCTAGGTTTTCCAAGTTTAAGTTCGTATGCGACTAAACCGCTAGACATTTGGGACGACATTCGTGAAGGGTGAACATTTAATTTGGCTCCTTTGCACAGAAATTTTATCTCAGGATAGTCGGCTCTTAACATGCCAAAGCATACGTAAAGGTCAGAGGCTGTATAAACTTTTTTTAAACCACTCTGCATCGTGAATGTGAGTGTCGGTTTTTTTCTATCGCATTCGATTGTGGCCCTTTCTATGACGCCATGATTGTTTATTAAAATCTCTATTGTTTTCATGGTTGCTTCCTGAAAGGGTTGGGTATCGAGTAGCCCTTATAGCTACCATCATCATAGACGGGGGTGGCGCCCACAATGTCGTGATTTTTTATTCCTCCTGGGATTGCTATCTCAGCCTCACGCCGATGTGGTGACATCATGCCCAGTTCTTTATTTACATCGATGCCGCGAATGTTTTTCAGAACATATATATAGCCGTCGGCAAGACCGTAGCCTGTGGCAAACTTTTTTGCCTCTTTTTCGTTTGTCGTAGTGCTGACAAAATAACTGGGAGGGCTTCTGTTATCTGATGCATGCAGAAACAGATCTGTACTGTCTCCCAAGGGCTCAAATCCTGCCTCAAAAATTTCCCATGGTTCTCGGTCGTCACCACGGTATAAATAATAGTTCTTTTGTTTTGGATTTGGGGTTCCGGGCTCCCCCTCATCAACCCCCACCTTACCCGCCGGATCTTCATCCCCAAACGACGGCTTCTTACACCCATCCCCTCCAGGACAATCACTCAACCCCAACGGATCAACCCAGCCCGTCGGATTGCGCGTGTACTGATACCCGTTTAACCCACCCGCCAACTTGCTCGGGTCCGGCGTCAGGTACCGTCCGATGTCCGGATTGTAGTAGCGGTGCCGGTTGTAATGCAGGCCGGTTTCCGCATCGAAGTACTGTCCTTGAAAGCGCAGCGGCTGATCGAGGACCTGGTGGGTGTCGCGGTTGAGGCGGGTGAGGCGGCCATAGGCGGTGTATCGGGCGGCCCAGATGATGTCGCCGCTGTAGTCGGTGAGTTCTTGCGGTGTGCCGAGGTGGTCGAGTTGGTAGTAGAACGGGCAGGCCTGGCGCGGGCCTTTGCCGTCGAGCATGGCCAGTGGGCGGAAGCTGCCCGGTTCGTAGATATAGCTGCGATGGTGATCCTGGCTGTGTTCGGCGACGAGGTGGTCGCCTTGCCAGAAGAACTCGGTGGTTTTGCCGTCGACAGTTTTGCTGATGCGGCGACCGAAGGCGTCGTAGCGATAACTCACGCATCGACCATCCGGCAGGGTGACACCGATCAGCCGGTGCTGGCCGTCGTAGCGGTACTCGGTGACGAGTTTTTGCGCGGTGCCGCGGCGTTCGCGGATCAGATTGCCGAAGGCGTCGTAATCGAAGTAGCAGTCGCCCTGCATCAACAGGCGGTTGCCTTTGACGGTGGCCGGGCCGGGCCGGTCCTGCATCAGCAGGTTGCCGGCCGGGTCGTGGGCGAAGCTTTCCGGTAGTTGGTCGCGAGAGTGGCGGACGCGGATCAGTCGATCGAGCGAGTTGTACTGGTAGCTGCGTTGGCCATGGCGGGTGTCGGCAATATGGTCGAGATTGCCGCTGGGGCTGTAGGCATAGTCGCGACGGTAGAGCGCTTGTTGCTGTTGGCTGACGGCATGCGCTTTCAGTCGGCCCTGATCGTCGTAGGAGTATTCGCTGGTGAGCTGACCTTGTTGGCGTTGCTGCTCGCGGCCGAATGCAAACTGGTGGGTGGTGAGTCGTGTGCCATTGAGGTCAATGGCCGTCAGCGCGCCACCCTTGGCGTGGTGATAATCGAGTTTGCTGTTGTCCGGCAGGCGCAGGTGATTGAGTCGGCCGCACGCGTCGTAGCGATAACGCAATGTGCCCCAACTTTGATGCTCGGTGATCAGCCTGTCCTGGGCGTCGTATTCGAACTCCAGCGGATGGTCGTGGCCGTCATCGACACTGACCAGTCGACCGAGGCGGTTATAGCGGTACTTGACCTTGACGCCATCGGGCAGGGTCTTGACCAACAGACGTCCAGCCGAGTCCCGCTGATAGCCGGTGATCAGCTGCGAGTCGTCATCACCGAACTCGGTTTTCTCCTGCAGGTGGCCGTTGAGATCGTAGCTGTAAGCGGTGCGGCGGCCGTCGAAGCCGGTTTCTTGTCGGATCAGGCCGTTGGGCGTGTAGTCCAGGCGATATTTTTCGCCGGCTTCGTTTTCGATCTCTGTGAGCAGCAGCTGCGCGTTATCGTAGCGATAACGCAGTTGCGTGCCATCGGGGTTGATCCGACGGCTGACCAGGTGCAAATCGTCGGCATATTCATAGCGAGTGACGCGGCCCAGCTCATCGCGCTCGGCGGTGATCTTGCCATAGGCGTTGTAACTGAAGGCGCGACTGGCGCCGGTGGGACGGGTCGTCTGAACCAGTCGCCCGACGGCATCCCATTGATACCGGGTGAGCGCACCGTGTTCGTCCTGACGGGTCGTCTGTCGGCCTAACGCATCGTAGGAAAAGCGCCGCTGACTACCGTCCGGCAAGGTCTCTTCGAGTAGTTGTCCCAGCCCGTTCCAGATGAAGACATGCCGGCTGTTGTCCGGGAAGCGGATCGACAGCAAACGCCCCTGAGCGTCGTGGTGGTAGTGAGTGACCTGGCCGTCCGGATCGGTGGCTTCGGTAACATCCCCCTGGGCATTGCGTTGATACTTCCACACCGCTTTGCCGCGATAGCGCGCGTGCAGGAAACCATTGCGGTATTCGTAGGATGTTGGCTCGTCTTGCGGCGGAACCAGCGCGACCAACCGTCCGACTTCGTCGTAACGGTATTCAGTGATCGCCCCGAGCGGATCCTGTTCGGCTACCAACCGGCCATTGTCATCGTAGGCCTTAAGGTGTTCGCCGCCATCCAGCTCGACCCGGCGCACCAGCCGCGCCCGATCATCGTGGACATAAACCTCTTGGCTGCCATCGAGGTTCTGGACGGTGACGCCGCCCTGGTCGTCCCAGACATAACGCGTGTCCATCTGGGAAAACGACGCCCAATGCCGCACACATCGCGCGGCCTTGCCAGACCTTTCCCACTCCCAGAAGAAACTCGCGCCACCGGCCAGTTGCCGCTGCAGAATCACGTGCTGGTCGTCGTAATCGTAACGCTCGCTTTCACCGGCGGCATTGGTCGCTTCGATCAAGCGTTGGCGGGCGTCGTAGCGATAGAAAACCAGCGTCTGCTCTGTATGCCAGGCTTCACCCACGGCATCGGTGGGATGAAACGACTGATATTCAATGGCGACGAGGTGCCTGCGCTCGTAGCGCAACAGCAGGGAACGACCGGCGCCGTTATCGAGGCGTTGAATGCGATCCTGACGGTCGCGAGTGATGTGGATACGGTTGTTGTAGGCATCACTGATCGCCGTCAGGCGACCCTCTCGAAAGTGATAGAACCGGCTCGTCTCGCCGGCCAACGCGAGAATCAACTCTTCCGACTCATTCCCAAGGAAAATCGCTGCCCGCGACAGACTGTTATGAATCGCCGGGCGCTCGACGCTCGGCAACGGAAAGGTGGTGCGACGGTTTTCATGGTCGATCCAGGCGACCTGTTCATCGTTCAGCTCCAACCGCTGTGCCAGCGAATGGCTCCAGCCCCAGCCCAGCCCGCAATCGATCTCCGCCGCGCTGGTGCGGTACAACCGGGTAAAGGCAAACGGCAGAAGCCCATCCAGCGAACCGTCGGTGAGGGTCAGCAGCTCTTCACCGGTGACCATCGACACCGGGCAGCCGTTGGTGCAGGTCAGTGCCGCGCAATCGGCGCTGTCGCCGTTGGGGTTTTTCGCCTGACTCGATGCATCGTCGTGAGGTTCGTGACGCCCCAGCCGGGTCATGGCGTTGGACTTGTCGCGAGCGATGGCAACCGGATTGTTCACCTGTACAACAGGAGAGTCGCCGGCACGGATCTGTAGCGGAACCGTCGGCGCCGGTTTCAGTGGTGCATTCCGCGCGCTGACCACGAGCGGTTTGAGCACGCCAGCGTGGGCTGTCAGGTCAGATTTGGCCGTTAGTTCGGCCAGGCGCAAACTGGCCGCCGCCAACCACTGTCGCGCCTGCCGGGACTTGATCTTGTCCAGTACTTTGGCGCTCATGCCGAGCTTCAGGCCCGTAGGGCCGGTGAGGCGCACCAGCAGGAAACTGATCAACAGTTCTGTACGAATTTGCGCCACGACTTCAGCGATGTACTGCGGCGGCAACATCTTCATCCAACTGATGAAGGCGGCGAGATGGATGAACATCAACGGCTCATCGCTCAACATCAGCAACACATTGGCGATGGCTTCAGCCGAGGCATTCAGCAGCGTCTCGAGCTCGCCTTGGGTCAGGTACTCAAGGAGTTTTTCGCTATTGGCTTGCAGATCTGCCACCAGGGCGTAGACCTGCTTCACGTCATCCCACAAACCCTGCAGCGCACGCTCAAGGCCGCGCCAGTCGGCCTGTTGCAGCAGGCCGTAGCGCTGAGTGAAGGTTGCCTCGGAGAAACCTGCCCATAAGGGCTCGAATTCGCTCGACCATTCATTGCGCAACCAGCCTTCCAGCTCGCTGATCACGCCTTGATAGGAGGCATAGAGCGCTTTGACGTGATCAGTGCAAACAGTGGGAAAGAAGGTGATGCGATAACGCTGGCCGCGCCAGCAGTCGGGGATTTCGAGGATGCCGCTGGGGCCGATGGTTTCGTGGACGGGCTCACCGAACGTCAGTTCACCATTACGCTGCGAGATAACCGGTTCGAGCATCACCGGCGTATCGCCGATCGGCACGAAACGCGCAGCCTCAAACATATGAACCAGGGTCAACGGACCGCTGGCGGGGCACATGGCGAGCGTTGAACTGACAGGGGTAGTGGAGTCCTTCGGAGCACTGAGCCAGACTTCGTTGCCGACCTTGAATACCTGCTCGACATTCAGCGCCCCACCGGTCCAGAAGTTTTCCGCCCAGGCCTCGTAGTCGTTGAGGCAGAGTCGAAAATCACCGAGCAACGCTTCGACGTCCGGCTGCTCCGGGTTCATGGCGGCGACCACCAGTAAGCCGATGGCATTGTTCAAGGCCAGGACCTTGTCAGGTTCGAACATTCGCAGTCCCTCGCGCTGATTAATCTGGAGCGCAGGACTTTGCGGGGGATCAACGAGAAAAGAAGTCGGGAAAGGAGGTGTTTGGTGTAGGGGAAATCGCTAAATCATCGCGGGCGTCCCGACACAGTTTTTTGTGTCCGCCAGACATTGCCCGTTGCTCTCTGCCAACCGCGCTCGCTATGCTGCTGAACCCTTTAATCCATCACGGCCCCGGCGTGCCTTAGCCGCTCCTGGGATGTCATGAGAAAACGGATCAGATGCGATGAATGCACCCTTGGATGAGTTCGGCCCGATCAAGGCCGTGATTTTCGACATGGACGGCTTGTTGCTGGACACCGAGGGCATTTACACCGAGGTCACGTCCATTATTGCCGGGCGTTATGGCCGGACCTTCGACTGGAGCGTCAAACAGAACATCATCGGTCGTGGCGCGGGTGATCTGGCGCGCTATGTGGTCGAGGCACTGGACCTGCCAATTACAGCCGAAGAGTTTCTGGTGATCCGCGAACCGTTGATGCGCGAGCGTTTTCCGACGGCGCTGGCGATGCCTGGCGCAGAGGAGCTGGTTAGGCACTTGAAGGCCAACAACGTTCCTATTGCGGTGGGCACCAGTTCTTCACGTCAGTCGTTCGGCCAGAAAACCACCTTGCACCGTGAGTGGTTTGCGCTGTTCGATTTCATCGTCACCGCTGACGACCCGGAAGTGGGCGCGGCCAAACCGGCGCCGGATATCTTCCTGACGGCGGCGCGGCGCCTGGGTGTCGCGCCTGAGGATTGCCTGGTGTTCGAGGATTCGCCGTTCGGTGTCACGGCGGCGAAAGCGGCGGGGATGACGGCGATTGCGATCCCGGATGCGGCGATGGCCGACGAAAAGTACGCACACGCCGATGGCATTCTTCGTACATTGAAGGCGTTCAAGCCCAGCGCATGTGGCCTGCCGGCACTTGAGTGGGCTTGACACCTATCTGATGTGGGAGCGGGCTTGCTCGCGAAGAGGGAGTGTCAGGCAACATCAATGTCGACTGATACGACGCCTTCGCGAGCAAGCCCGCTCCCACAGTGACCTGTATCAGGCGCCGAAACCGCCGTCGATGGTCAGGCTGGCACCGGTGATGTAGCCGGCTTCGGGACCGACAAGATAAGCGACGAAGCTGGCGATTTCTTCCACTTTGCCGTAACGACCCACGGCCATCAGCGGGATCAGGCTTTCAGCAAAGTCGCCGCTGGCGGGGTTCATGTCGGTGTCGACCGGGCCCGGTTGCACGTTGTTGATGGTGATACCCCGTGGGCCGAGGTCGCGGGCCAGGCCTTTGGTCAAGCCGACCAGCGCCGATTTGCTCATGGCGTACGGGCCTCCACCGGCGAAGGGCATGCGCTCGGCATTGGTGCTGCCAATGTTGATGATGCGACCGCCTTCGGTCATATGCTTGGCCGCTTCCTGAGTGGCGATGAACACGCTGCGCACATTGATCGCCAGGGTCTGGTCGAAGTCTTCGAGTTTGAAGTCTTCCAGCGGTGCGATGGCCAGAACGCCTGCGTTGTTGACCAGGATGTCCAGGCCACCGAAGGCTTCGACGGTGACCTTAACGGCATTGCGAATCGCGACGGCATCGGCGCTGTCGGCCTTGATGGCCAAGGCTTTGCCGCCTGCGCTGGTGATGCTGTTTTGCAACTCTTCGGCTTTGGCGGTAGAGCTGACGTAAGTGAAGGCGACGGTAGCGCCTTCGGCGGCCAGGCGTTTGACGATGGCAGCACCGATGCCGCGTGAACCGCCTTGAATCAGAGCTACTTTACCGCTGAGGTGTTGAGTGGTCATGTCGATCTCCAGAAATTCAAGGCGGGCTGCCTTGTTGTCGGAGTCGAGTATCGGCTTCGCACTACTTCGCGGGTAGACCGTCATTGCTATAGTCTGTGTAAACCAGAAGTTTATAGTGACGCTTATGGAAACCTTCAGCAGTATCGAATGCTTCGTGCGTAGCGCCGAGGTTGGCAGCTTCGCCGAAGCGGCGCGGCGCTTGAGCCTGACGCCGGCGGCGGTGGGCAAGAGCGTTGCCAAGCTGGAGGCGCGACTGGGTGTGCGGCTTTTCCAGCGCAGTACGCGCAGCCTGACGCTGACTGAGGCCGGTCAGCTGTTTCTCGGCGAAGTCAGCGCCAGCCTGCACACGATCCAGAATGCCGTGGCCAACCTGGCCAGCGCCGAAGGACGTCCCGCCGGCACATTGAAAGTCAGCATGGGCACAGTGTTCGGGCGCTTGTACATCGTGCCGTTGCTGGGCGAGTTTCTGCGGCGCTTTCCGGCGATCAACCCGGACTGGCATTTCGATAACCGCCAGGTCGACCTGATCGGCCAGGGTTTCGATGCGGCGATTGGTGGCGGATTCGAACTGCCCCAAGGCGTGGTGGCGCGCAAGCTGACGCCCGCCCATCGGGTGTTGGTGGCTTCAGCCGAGTACCTCGCAGGGCACGAAACGATCGTCGAGCCCGACGACCTCAAATACCACGACGGCATCTTGATACGCTCGCCGCAGACGGGACGTGTGCGTTCCTGGCAGTTGACCAGTCGCGCCCGGCAACACAGCCCGCTAACGCTCAAGGCGCGGATGACCATGAGCGATTCGGAAGCCGCCTGCGCCACGGCGGCTCAGGGGTTAGGCATTGCGTTGGTGAGCATGCCGTTTGCCGTGGGTTATCTGGATGCGGGGACGTTGCAGCGGGTGTTGCCTGACTGGTACGTCGATGACGGCAACATCTCCATCTATTACGCCGAACACAAACTGCTACCGGGCAAGACCCGGGCGTTTGTCGATTTCATCATTGAGCAGTTTGCGGAGCAGGGGTTGGGGCAGCGGTTCAGTGCGCTTTGAGCTTGGCTTGGGACCGAGGTGTGGCCATCGCGGGCAAGCCACGCTTCCACAGAACGACACAAAACCTGTGGGAGCGAGGCTTGCCCGCGATGAACGATAACGCGGTTTAAGACTGTGATTTTTAAGCCTTGGATTTGCTGATGATGTTCCCGGCATGCAGCCCGCATTCTTTCTGCGTGGCTTCTTCCCACCACCAACGACCTTCGCGCTCATGCTGGTTCGGCAACACCGGACGGGTGCAAGGCTCGCAGCCGATGCTGATGAAGCCACGCTCATGCAGGCTGTTGTACGGCAGTTCCAGCATGCGAATGTAGCCCCAGATCTCTTCGCTGGTCATTTGCGCCAGCGGGTTGAATTTGTACAGAGTGCGTTCTGGGGTAGAAAACGCGGTATCGATTTCCAGCACCGCGACCGCACTGCGGGTGCCCGGGCTCTGGTCCCGACGCTGGCCGGTGGCCCAGGCGGTCACGCCCGACAGCTTGCGACGCAACGGCTCGATCTTGCGGATGCCGCAGCACTCGCCATGACCGTCCTTGTAGAAACTGAACAGGCCCTTTTCCTTCACGAAAGGTTCGAGCTTGGTGTAGTCCGGCGATACCACTTCGATATCGATCTTGTAGTGCTCGCGCACCTGTTCGATAAAGCGATAGGTCTCGGGGTGCAAGCGGCCGGTGTCGAGGCTGAACACCTTGACGTTCTTGTTCAGCTTCCAGGCCATGTCCACCAGCACCACATCCTCGGCGCCGCTGAAAGATATCCACAGGTCATCGCCGAACTCGGCGAACGCGAGTTTCAGGATGTCCTGGGCGGATTTGTTGGCATAGGTCGTGGCGAGTTCCACGACATCGAACGATGGGCTCATCAGGGCGGCTTCCTACAGGTCGGTGGCGCTGGGCGCTCTATATATGCCTGATGGTAACAAAATCCTGCGGTGGCTGGTGCGCCCTCTGCGTTGCACAGAGCAGGGCGAGTCGCTAGAGTTCGGCAGTCCTTTTGCTCGCTCGACTCAATAAACAGTACAAAATGGGAGTGTCTTGTGGAAATTGCCTGTCTGGATCTTGAAGGTGTGCTGGTCCCGGAAATCTGGATCGCCTTTGCCGAAAAAACCGGGATTGACTCCCTCAGGGCCACCACTCGGGACATTCCCGACTACGACGTGTTGATGAAGCAGCGCTTGCGGATTCTCGACGAGCACGGCCTGAAGCTTTCCGACATCCAGGAAGTGATCGCCACGCTAAAGCCTCTGGAAGGCGCCAGCGAATTCGTCGACTGGCTGCGTGAGCGCTTTCAGGTGGTGATTCTGTCGGACACTTTTTACGAATTCTCCCAACCGCTGATGCGTCAGCTGGGCTTCCCGACCTTGCTTTGTCATCGTCTGATTACCGACGATGCCGGTCGGGTCACGGGCTATCAGTTGCGTCAGAAAGATCCAAAGCGGCAGTCGGTATTGGCGTTCAAGAGCCTCTACTACCGGGTGATCGCGGCGGGGGATTCCTACAACGATACGACGATGCTGGGCGAGGCGGACGCGGGGATTCTGTTCCATGCACCGGACAATGTGATTCGTGAGTTTCCACAGTTCCCGGCGGTGCACAGCTTTGCGGAGTTGAAGCAGGAGTTCATCAAGGCTTCGAATCGGGCGTTGAATTTGTAGTCGTTTTCGAGGACGTCTTCGCGGGCAAGCCTCGCTCCTACAGGATTTCCGGCGAACGACATAAATCCTGTAGGAGCGAGGCTTGCCCGCGAAGCTTTTAAAGGCCTCGCAAAGTATCCAGCAACACCTTCACCTTGGTTATCGATTCCTGATATTCCGCCTGCCAGTCCGAATCCGCGACGATCCCGCCGCCACCCCAGCAGCACACCTGTCCATCCTTGACCAGCAAACTACGGATGGCGATGGAGCTGTCCATCTCGCCGCGCACGTCCAGGTACAGCAATGAACCGCAATACAATCCACGACGGGTCGGCTCCAGCTCATCAATAATCTGCATCGCGCGAATCTTTGGCGCTCCGGTAATCGAGCCGCCGGGGAAGCTGCCGGCAATCAAGTCCAGCGCATCCTTGTTATCCGCAAGCTCGCCGGTAACGCTGCTCACCAGGTGATGCACGTTCGGGTAGCTTTCCAGGCTGAACAACTCCGGCACCCGCACCGAGCCGATGCGGCAGGTACGACCGAGGTCGTTGCGCAGCAAATCTACGATCATCAGGTTTTCCGCGCGGTCCTTGGGGCTGGCCAGCAGTTCGGCGGCGTTCGCCGCATCTTCAACTGCAGTCAGACCGCGGGGGCGGGTGCCTTTGATCGGGCGGGTTTCGACGTGGCGTTCGCTGACTTTGACGAAACGCTCTGGCGACAGGCTCAGCACGGCGTCGCCGTCGGGCAGGCTCTGGAAACCGGAAAAAGGTGTCGGGCATGCCGCCCGCAGCGCGCAGTACGCAGCCCATGGATCGCCCTGGCATTGCGCACGAAAGCGCTGGGCGAAGTTGACCTGATAGCAGTCGCCGGCCTGAATGTACTGTTGAATGCGTTCGAAGGCTTGTCGATAGTCGTCGGCGCTCAGGTCGGCGCTCATCGGGCTGTCCAGTTTGAAAGGCTCGATTTTCTGAGGTGCAGGTTGCGTGAACAATTCGAGCAGCCGCTGCCGCTCGCTGTCGATCAGCGCCGGGTGGAACACCAGTTGGCTGGTGGCCAGGTGGTGATCACTGATCAGAGCCCAGTCGTACAGCCCGAAACGTGCGTCGGGCAATTGCAGATCGTCCCGTGCCTGGCTCGGCAGGTTTTCCAGATGCCGGCCGAAGTCATAGCTCAGATAACCGATCAGGCCACCGGCGAAAGGCAGGTCGAAAGGAGCAGAGGCTTTACCGAGTCGCTTCAGAGTGTCGCGAAGGCGTTGCAGGAAATGGCTGCCGCTTTCATCCGGTAACACAGCCAGTTGTTCCAGCGGCCAGGCGCTGAGCAGGTCAAAACGCCCACGCTCGGCGCTCGGCCGGCCGCTGTCGAGCAGCACGGCACCGGGGGCATGACGAATCGCCGCGAAGTATTCGGCGGGGTTGGCGCGATAGGGCAGCGGGTGTACGGAACAGGTCAGCATGGGCAGGGCAGATCAGCCATCGAGGCGGGGGAGCGATTGTAGTCCTCTGCAGGATTTGCTCCTAGAGGGTAAGTCGGGGATTGGTAGATTGGCGACAGGGTTGAGGGCTTTGGTGCTTGGGAGTCAGTCTTCGCGAGCAAGCCCGCTCCCACATTGGATATACGTGACGCCGAAGATCCAATGTGGGAGCGGGCTTGCTCGCGAAGGGGGCGACTCGGTTTTGGATCAGCCCTCAACCGCTGGAATATGCCCAAACATTTCCTGAACGAACTCAACCCGCTCCTGAACCGTCTCAACAACCCCACGAGCCTTCAATTCTTCCAGCCGTGCTTCGACCGCGTGGGTACGCAACGTCAGCCCGCAATCGTTGGCGATCTGAATGTTCAACCCGGGCCGGGCGTTAAGCTCAAGAATCAACGGCCCTTTTTCCTGGTCGAGCACCATGTCGACACCGATGTAA
Source organism: Pseudomonas sp. NPDC086112 (assembly GCF_044746425.1). NCBI lineage: Bacteria > Pseudomonadati > Pseudomonadota > Gammaproteobacteria > Pseudomonadales > Pseudomonadaceae > Pseudomonas > Pseudomonas sp. NPDC086112. The sequence goes on from NZ_JBIVCD010000007.1 coordinate 162,926, forward strand.
CCCAACCCGCACAGCTCATAGCAGCCGGCCGCGAGCTTCATGAAACCGTCCCAGTAGGGCAGTTGCACGCCGTCCACGGCGTTGGTGGTGTCCGGGTGTTTGTTGATGATGTTGTTCAGCCAGGTGCCGCGCAATGTCAGGCCTGTGGCCAGATCGACACCGACGCCGATGGCGCCCTGGTGCAGGTTGGCCTTGCCGCCGGACTGGCGAGTCGGCAGGCGCAACATGGCCATCACCGGATAGCCCATCAGCACGATGATGCGAATGTCCGGCACACCTTCATAGCTGATGCTTTTGAAGATCTGGTCCGGGGTCACGCGGTACTCGATCAGCGCGCGGTCGCGGTGACCGCCGAGCGAATACAGGCCGGTCAGGATGCTGGAAATCTGATGCTCGATTTCCTCGTGACTGATGATCTTGCCCGACACCGTGCGATAGCGGCCCTCGAAGCGGTCTGCGATCACCAGAATGCCGTCACCGCCGGCGCCCTGGGCTGGTTTGACCACGAAATCGGTGCGCCCGCCGATGATCTCGCTGAGGTTGTCGATTTCCTTCTCGGTGGAGATCACCCCGTACAACTCCGGCACGTGGATGCCGGCGGCGATGGCGCGCTCCTTGGTGATGATCTTGTCATCGACGATCGGGTACAGGCTGCGCTTGTTGTACTTGAGCACGTAGTCTGCGTTGCGCCGATTGATCCCCATGATGCCCCGAGCCTCCAGGGCTTTCCAGGTTTTCCAGAGACCGAACATCAGGCGTCAGCCTTCTTGAGGAAAGCCTTGAAGCGCACCAGTTCGGTCAGGCGGTAACCGCGATAGCGACCCATGGCCAGCATGAAGCCCACCAGAATCAGCAGGATCGCCGGGAAGGTGAACACGAAGTACACCAGCTCAGGCACGCTCATGATCAGGTGCGCCAAAGAGGCGGCGAACAGGGTACCGATCGCCACTTTCATGGCATGGCCGCCCCCGCGCTCTTCCCAAGTGATCGACAGGCGTTCGATGGTCATGGTCAGAATCACCATCGGGAACAGCGCCACCGACAAGCCGCGTTCCAGGCCGAGTTTGTGGCTGAACAGGCTGATCGCCGCGATCAGCACCACCACGAAGGTCAGCACCACCGATAGCCTCGGCAGCATTTGCAGCTTCAAATGTTCAAGGTAGGAGCGCAGCGACAGCCCCAGCGTCGTGATGATCGTAAATAGCACGATGCCGAAACCGAGCTGGGTTTCCCGGAAGGCGAGGGCGATCAGCACCGGGGTAAAGGTGCCGAGTGTCTGAATGCCGATCAGGTTGCGCAGAATCAGGATCACCAGCACGCCGATCGGGATCATCACCATGATCATGAACGTCTGTTGGGTTTGCAGCGGCAAGCCGTACAGCGAGTATTCGAGGAAGTTGGCGTCGGAATTTTCGTCGGTCAGCTTGGCCAGGCGAATGGCGTTCATTTCGCTGTTGTTCAGGCTGAAGGTGACGGTGGCTTTTTTGCCGCCATCGACGGTGATCAGGTTTTCATCGCCGGTCCACCACTGCAAGCGGTCGGTGGGCAGGCCCTGTTCGCCGGTTTCCGGGTTGAAGTACAGCCAGTCGGTGCCGTTGAAGCTGCGCAACCAGAGTTCAGGCATCTGTGGTTGGTCGGCCACCAGGCGGATGGTGTGGACCTTTTCGATCGGCACGTGGGCGATGGACAGTACCAACTCGACGATTTTGGCTTTGTTCGCGGTGGACGGATCGCCGCCCAGCAGCAGTTTCACGTTGTCGTCGTTAAGGTTGTTGACGCGCTTGATGGCTTCGCCGATGAAGGTTTCAACGTCTGCCGAGTGTTGGCGGATCGGCGCGAGCAGGGCTTCGGCGGCGATTTTTTCCGGGCCTTCGACGGCGATGCTGTCGCGGAAGGTCGGGCCTTTGACCTTGGACTTTTCGCCGCTGTAGCGCTTGGTCAGCACCAGTCGGTAATAAAGGGTCTGGTTGCCCTTGGCCCGACGCGCCGACCAGGTGACCTTGCGGTTGCCGTCGACACGGTTCACCGCCACGCCGTAATTATTGGAAATGAAACTCTCGTTGAGGCTCACGTAGTCGCGGCTCAACGGTGGTACGAACATCTGAATCTTGATCGGATCCTTGGCATTGGCGACGAACTCGACCTTGGCGTCGATGTTCCACAAGTCGTCGGTAGCGTCTTCGGTCACCGGAATTCCGAGCACGAAAATCTGATAGGCCGTAACTGAAATGCCCAGCACCACCAGGATGGCGATCAGCAGTTTCAGATGGAGGGTAAGAGAGCGCATTGGAATTACTCTGCGGTATGTGCGTCGGTGGCGCAGGCGGGTTTGCCAGCAGCGTATTTAAGACTGGGATCGACCAGCGCATCGAAGCGTTTGAGCGCTTCGGAGCCGATCAGGAGCGGGTATTGGAAGGCACTGCGGTCGGTCAAGTTCACTTCGATGCTGCGTAAAGCCGAACCCATGCAGATATCCAGCTCGATGACCGGACGGGCGGTGTACTTTTTGCCTTCTTCCGGGTCGTAGTCACCGGCCCGGCGCTTGATCTTGCTGACACGGGCCAGCGGTCGTTCGATCGGGTGCGAATGCGCGGCGTCGATAGCCAGATAGAAGCGCACCCAGGATTCGCCATTGCGTTTGAAACGTTTGATGTCGCGGGCACTCAGCGAAGCGGTTTTCGCCCCGGTGTCGAGTTTGGCGGCGACTTCCAGATTGATGCCGTCCAGCGAAGCGTACTCATTGAGGCCGTACACAGTCTTTTCCCCTGCCGCGGCGAAACCTGGCAGGCCAAAAAGACAAAGGAATGTGGTGAAGGGCTTGAGTCTCATAAATCCTGGTGCGCAGCGGTCCGTTCTTCAATTCAAGGCCCTGGCATTGCTGCACAAGCTCCCTCGTATGCCTATCTGCTTTTTATGACAGGCAATGCAGATGACAAGCAAATGCGGGCGGCATTCTAGCACGGTGGGTTTATGGCGCCAGCGCTGGCCGGCGGCTATAACTTGAGGTGTTGCTTCCTTATGGTGCAGCGTGGTTATTAGACGATTGTCGACAATATCGAATTATCCTTTGACGTGAACGGCCATATTCGCTAGTTTTTGCGGCATTGGTTTTCAAGGTGTCGACAATATGCTGGATCAACTCGATCCCCCGGTCACGATTCAGGACGACTCGGAAACACTTTCCGAAAACGTCTTCCGACGTATTCAGGCGGCCATCGTCAAGGGCGAGATCGCCCCGGGCAGCAAGATCTCCGAGCCGGAGCTGGCGCGCACCTACGGCATTAGCCGCGGGCCGCTGCGTGAGGCCATTCACCGTCTGGAAGGCCAGCGCCTGCTGGTTCGCGTGCCGCACGTCGGGGCGCGGGTGGTGTCGCTGAGCCACGCCGAACTGCTGGAACTCTACGAAATTCGCGAATCCCTGGAAGGCATGGCGTGCCGTCTGGCGGCTGAACGCATGACGGTCGAAGAAATCGACGAACTGCGCCGGGTGCTCGAAACCCACGAGCGCGATGCGGCGTTTCAGGCCGGTGTCGGTTACTACCAGCAGGAAGGCGATTTCGACTTTCATTACCGGATCATCCAGGGCAGCGGCAACCGCACCCTGACCCAGATGCTTTGCGGTGAGCTCTATCAGCTGGTGCGCATGTACCGCATCCAGTTTTCCACCACGCCCAATCGGCCGCGCCAGGCGTTTGCCGAACACCACCGAATTCTCGATGCCATCGCCGACCGTGACGGTGAATTGGCCGAGTTGTTGATGCGCCGTCACATCGGCGCCTCCAAACGCAATATCGCCCGTCACTACCAGGACGGCGCTAACCCGACAGCCACTGAACGAGGTGAGTCATGAGTTCCAACAAGAGCACTCCAGGCCAGCGTTTCCGCGATGCGGTCGCCAGCGAACATCCGCTGCAAGTGGTTGGCACGATCAACGCCAACCACGCATTGCTGGCCAAGCGCGCCGGTTTCAAGGCTATTTACCTGTCGGGTGGCGGGGTGGCTGCCGGCTCCCTCGGCGTGCCGGACCTGGGGATTACCGGTCTGGATGACGTGCTGACCGACGTGCGCCGCATCACTGACGTTTGCGATTTGCCACTGTTGGTGGACGTGGACACCGGTTTCGGCTCCTCGGCGTTCAACGTTGCCCGTACCGTGAAGTCGATGATCAAGTTTGGCGCAGCGGCGATCCACATCGAAGACCAGGTCGGCGCCAAGCGCTGCGGTCACCGTCCTAATAAAGAGATCGTCTCGCAGCAGGAAATGGTCGACCGCATCAAAGCGGCCGTCGATGCCCGCACCGATGACAGCTTCGTGATCATGGCGCGCACTGATGCGCTGGCGGTGGAAGGTCTTGAATCTGCGCTGGATCGCGCCGCGGCGTGCATCGAAGCTGGCGCCGACATGGTGTTCCCGGAAGCGATCACCGAGCTTGAGATGTACAAACTGTTCGCCAGCCGCGTGAAAGCGCCGATCCTGGCCAACATCACCGAATTCGGCGCGACGCCGCTGTATACCACCGAGCAACTCGCCGCCGCCGACGTGTCGCTGGTGCTGTACCCGCTGTCGGCGTTCCGCGCCATGAACAAAGCCGCGGAAAACGTCTACACCGCGATCCGCCGCGACGGCACGCAACAGAACGTGATCGACACCATGCAGACGCGCATGGAGCTCTACGATCGCATCGATTACCACACCTTTGAGCAGAAGCTCGATGCGTTGTTTGCCGCGAAGAAGTAATGAAAGCCCTGTAGGAGCGAAGCTTGCTCGCGAAGACGGACTGACATTCAAAATCAATGTCGTCTGAGACACCGCTTTCGCGAGCAAGCTCCGCTCCTACAAGTTTCCCTGACAAATTCAAAAAAATTGGAGACAGCAATGGCCGAAGCAAAAGTACTCAGTGGCGCCGGGCTCCGTGGCCAGGTTGCCGGGCAAACCGCACTGTCCACCGTGGGCCAGTCGGGCGCAGGCTTGACCTATCGCGGCTATGACGTTCGCGAACTGGCGGCAGACGCACAATTCGAAGAAGTGGCTTACCTGCTGCTGTACGGCGAACTGCCGACCAAGGCACAACTCGCTGCCTATACCCAAAAACTGAGCAAGCTGCGTGACCTGCCGCAAGCGCTGAAAGAAGTGCTGGAACGCATCCCCGCCGACGCTCATCCGATGGACGTGATGCGCACCGGTTGCTCGTTTCTGGGCAACATCGAGCCGGAGCAGGACTTCTCCGAACAGCACGACAAAACCGACCGCCTGTTGGCCGCGTTCCCGGCGATCATGTGCTACTGGTATCGCTTCAGCCACGACGGTAAACGCATCAATTGCGTGACCGACGAAGCCTGCATCGGCGGCCATTTCCTGCACCTGCTGCACGACAAGAAGCCGAGCGAGTTGCACGTCAAGGTGATGAACGTTTCGCTAATCCTCTACGCCGAACACGAGTTCAATGCGTCGACCTTCACCGCCCGGGTGTGCGCCTCGACGCTGTCGGATCTGTATTCCTGCATCACGGCGGCCATCGGCTCCCTGCGCGGCCCGCTGCACGGCGGCGCCAACGAAGCGGCGATGGAAATGATCGAGCGCTTTTCGTCGCCGGAAGAGGCCGTCGAAGGCACCCTCGGCATGCTTGCGCGCAAGGACAAGATCATGGGCTTCGGCCACGCGATCTATAAGGACAACGATCCACGCAACGAGGTGATCAAGGCCTGGTCGAAAAAGCTCGCTGACGAAGTGGGCGACACGGTGTTGTTCCCGGTGTCCGAAGCCATCGACGCAACCATGTGGGAGCAGAAGAAACTGTTCCCGAACGCCGACTTCTACCATGCGTCGACGTACCATTTCATGGGCATTCCGACCAAGTTGTTCACGCCAATCTTCGTCTGCTCGCGCCTGACCGGCTGGGCTGCGCACGTGTTCGAACAACGCGCCAATAACCGCATCATCCGCCCGAGCGCCGAATACGTCGGCGTCGAACAGCGCAAGTTCGTGCCAATCGAACAACGCTGACCGGGAGGGCGCAGACGCTGGCTACTGAAGAAACCGAGACTCTGTAGGAGCGAAGCTTGCTCGCGAAGACGGACTGACATTCAACATCAATGTCGACCGACAGACCGCTTTCGCGAGCAAGCTTCGCTCCTACAGGGGATCGGGTTCAGTTCAGTAGCCGCGCCAGGCCCCACCCTTTGAAACCACCGTGACCGAGTCCTGACGATGAACACAAAATTCCGCAAACCGCTGCCCGGCAGCCATCTGGATTATTTCGACGTCCGCGCGGCGGTCGATGCCATTTCGCCTGGCGCCTATGACACCCTGCCGTACACCTCCCGCGTGCTGGCGGAAAACCTTGTGCGTCGCTGCGACCCGGCCACGCTCACCGAATCGCTCAAACAATTCATCGAGCGCAAACGCGACCTCGACTTCCCATGGTTCCCCGCCCGCGTGGTGTGCCATGACATTCTTGGCCAGACTGCCTTGGTCGACCTCGCCGGCCTGCGCGATGCCATCGCCCTGCAAGGTGGTGACCCGGCGCAAGTGAACCCGGTAGTGCCGACGCAGTTGATCGTTGACCACTCCCTGGCCGTTGAGCGCGGCGGCTTCGACCCGGAAGCGTTCGAGAAGAACCGCGCCATCGAAGACCGTCGCAACGAAGACCGTTTCCACTTCATCAACTGGACCAAAAAAGCCTTCAAGAACGTCGACGTGATCCCGCCGGGCAACGGGATCATGCACCAGATCAACCTGGAGAAAATGTCGCCGGTGATTCAGGTGCGCGACGGCGTGGCCTTCCCCGATACCTGTGTCGGCACCGACAGTCACACCCCACACGTCGATGCGCTGGGCGTGATCGCCATTGGTGTTGGTGGCCTGGAAGCGGAGAGCGTGATGCTGGGTCGCGCATCGTGGATGCGTCTGCCGGAAAGCGTCGGTGTCGAGCTGACCGGTAAGCTGCAACCGGGCATCACCGCCACCGACATGGTGCTGGCGCTGACCGAATACCTGCGCAAACAAAAAGTTGTCGGCGCGTGGCTGGAATTCTTCGGTGAAGGGGCTTCGGCTCTGACCTTGGGCGACCGCGCGACCATTTCCAACATGGCCCCGGAATACGGCGCCACGGCGGCAATGTTCTACATCGACCAGCAGACCATCGACTACCTGAAACTCACCGGCCGTGAAGACGAGCAAGTGCAGTTGGTCGAGAATTACGCCAAGACCACCGGCCTGTGGGCTGACAGCCTCAAGGGGGCGCAATACGAGCGCGGCTTGACGTTTGACCTGTCCACCGTCGTGCGCAACATGGCCGGCCCGAGCAATCCGCATGCCCGTGTGGCGGTTTCGGATCTGGCCGCCAAAGGTATCTCCGGCCAGTGGGACGACGTGCCTGGCCAGATGCCGGATGGCGCGGTGATCATCGCCGCCATCACCAGTTGCACCAACACCAGCAATCCACGCAACGTGATTGCCGCTGGCCTGCTGGCGCGCAACGCCAACAAGCTCGGGCTGACCCGCAAGCCATGGGTCAAATCCTCGCTGGCGCCGGGTTCGAAGACCGTGGCGCTGTATCTGGATGAAGCCGGGCTGACTACAGAACTGGAGCAACTGGGCTTCGGCGTCGTGGCCTTCGCCTGCACCACGTGCAACGGCATGTCCGGCGCGCTGGACCCAGTGATCCAGCAGGAAATCATCGACCGCGATCTGTACGCCACGGCCGTACTCTCCGGTAACCGTAACTTCGACGGGCGGATTCACCCGTACGCGAAAAACGCGTTCCTGGCTTCGCCGCCATTGGTGGTGGCTTACGCCATTGCCGGGACCATCCGTTTCGACATCGAAAAAGATGTGTTGGGCGTGGTCGATGGCAAGGAAATCCGTCTGAAAGACATCTGGCCGAGCGACGAAGAAATCGACGCGGTGGTCAAGGCCTCGGTGAAACCGGAGCAGTTCCGTCAGGTGTACATCCCGATGTTCGCCATCCACGAAGACACCGGTCCGAAGGTCGCGCCGCTGTATGACTGGCGCGAAATGAGCACCTACATCCGTCGTCCGCCTTACTGGGAAGGTGCGCTGGCCGGCGCGCGTCCGCTCAAGGGCATGCGCCCGCTGGCGGTGCTGCCGGACAACATCACCACCGATCACCTGTCGCCTTCCAACGCGATCATGCTCGACAGCGCCGCCGGTGAATACCTGGCGAAAATGGGCCTGCCGGAAGAAGACTTCAACTCCTACGCCACCCACCGCGGCGACCACTTGACCGCGCAGCGCGCGACGTTCGCCAACCCGAAACTGTTCAACGAAATGGTCCGGGAAAACGGCAAGGTCAAGCAGGGTTCCCTGGCGCGGGTCGAGCCCGAAGGCCAGGTGATGCGCATGTGGGAAGCCATCGAAACCTACATGGAGCGCAAGCAGCCGCTGATCATCATCGCCGGTGCCGACTACGGCCAGGGTTCGTCCCGGGACTGGGCAGCCAAAGGTGTGCGTCTGGCGGGTGTGGAAGCGATTGCCGCTGAAGGTTTCGAGCGCATCCACCGCACCAACCTGGTGGGCATGGGCGTGTTGCCGCTGGAGTTCCAGTCGGGCACCGACCGTCACACCCTGGCCATCGACGGCAGCGAAACCTACGACGTGATCGGCGACCGCACTCCGCGTGCGACGCTGACGCTGGTGATCAATCGCAAGAATGGCGAACGCGTCGAAGTGCCGGTGACCTGCCGCCTCGACACCGCCGAAGAAGTGTCGATCTACGAGGCCGGCGGCGTGTTGCAGCGTTTCGCCCAGGACTTCCTCGAAGAATCGGCGGTCGCCGTCTAAATCACGAAGTGCGGACACGGGGTTTCAGGCCTGTGTCCGCCTGCCTTTACGATAAGGAGTAGGAGCACCAATGGCTCACGCACCTCAAATTAAAATCCCCGCCACCTATATGCGTGGCGGCACCAGCAAAGGCGTGTTCTTCAGCCTGAAAGACCTGCCCGAAGCGGCACAGATTCCCGGCCCGGCTCGCGATGCGTTATTGCTGCGAGTGATCGGCAGTCCCGACCCATACGACAAGCAAATCGACGGCATGGGCGGTGCGACGTCCAGCACCAGCAAAACCGTGATCCTGTCGAAAAGCCTCAAGGCCGACCATGACGTCGATTACCTGTTCGGTCAGGTCTCCATCGACAAGCCTTTCGTCGACTGGAGTGGCAACTGCGGCAACTTGTCGGCGGCAGTCGGTTCGTTCGCGGTCAGCAATGGCCTGGTGGACGCCAGCCGCATTCCGCACAACGGCGTGGCGGTGGTGCGCGTGTGGCAGGCCAATATCGGCAAGACCATCATCGCCCACGTACCGATCACCAACGGTGAGGTGCAGGAAACAGGTGATTTCGAACTCGATGGCGTGACCTTTCCGGCGGCCGAAGTGCAGCTCGAATTCATCGACCCAGCGGCGGAAGAAGAGGGTGGCGGTGGTTCGATGTTCCCCACCGGCAATCTGGTGGATGACCTCGAAGTGCCGGGCGTCGGTACGCTCAAGGCGACCCTGATCAACGCTGGCATCCCGACCATTTTCATCAATGCTGAAGACATCGGCTACACCGGCACCGAGTTGCAGGGCGCGATCAACGGCGACCTGAAGGCCCTGGCGATGTTCGAAACCATCCGCGCTTACGGCGCGTTGCGCATGGGGCTGATTGAGCATCTGGACGAAGCGGCCAAGCGTCAGCACACACCGAAGGTGGCGTTCGTCGCCAAACCGGCGGATTACATTGCCTCCAGCGGCAAAAAGATCGCCGCCACCGACATTGATTTGCTGGTGCGCGCGCTGTCCATGGGCAAACTGCACCACGCGATGATGGGCACGGCAGCGGTGGCCATCGGCACAGCGGCGGCAATTTCCGGCACGTTGGTGAACCTGGCGGCGGGCGGCATCGAACGCAACGCTGTGCGCTTCGGTCATCCCTCCGGCACTTTGCGCGTGGGCGCCGAGGCCGGTCAGGTCAACGGTGAATGGAGCGTGAAAAAAGCCATCATGAGCCGCAGTGCGCGGGTGTTGATGGAAGGTTATGTCCGCGTGCCGGGGGATTCTTTCTAACCCGACACTGAACCAATGTGGGAGCGGGCTTGCTCGCGAAGGCGGTGTATCAGGCAATATTGATTTCGACTGACATTCCCTCTTCGCGAGCAAGCCCGCTCCCACAGTTAATTGCATTTCAATAACAAAAATGGCGTCACCAACTAAGATTGATCCTGAACCGAGGTCCCATCAGCGAACCACTGACCGAGTGAATCGAACATGAGCGCCAACGTCGACCTGAACAACCGCCCCGACTACGACACGGTCCTGCAGGACATCGCTGACTACGTCCTCAACTTCAAAATCGACTCTACCGAGGCGCTTGATACCGCCCGCAATTGCCTGATGGACACCCTCGGCTGCGGTCTGCTGGCGCTGCGTTTTCCCGAATGCACCAAACACCTGGGACCCATCGTCGAAGGCACGGTCGTCCCTTTTGGCGCTCGCGTGCCGGGCACCAGTTACCGTCTCGATCCGGTCAAAGCGGCGTGGGACATCGGTTGCATCGTTCGCTGGCTCGATTACAACGACACCTGGCTCGCCGCCGAATGGGGTCATCCGTCCGATAACCTCGGTGCCATTCTCGCGGTGGCTGACCACCTGTCGCAAAAACGCCTGGCCAATGGCGATGCACCGCTGACCATTCGTGTGGTGTTGGAAGCGATGATCATGGCCCATGAGATTCAAGGCGTGATTGCGCTGGAAAATTCCTTCAATCGTGTCGGTATCGATCACGTCATCCTGGTGAAGGTCGCCTCGACCGCCGTCACCGCCAAGCTCATGGGCGCCAATCGCGAGCAATTGCTGTCGGCGTTGTCCCATGCCTTTGCCGACGGCCAGGCGCTGCGTACTTACCGGCATGCACCCAATGCCGGGTCGCGTAAATCCTGGGCAGCGGGGGATGCGTCCAGTCGTGGCGTGCGTCTGGCGGACATTGCGATGCGTGGGGAGATGGGTATTCCCGGTGTGCTGACCGCCAGACAATGGGGGTTCTACGACGTGTTGTTCAGCCACACCAACAACGATCTGGCGCTCAAGCCTGAAGACAAACGTGGCTTCAGCTTCTCCCGGCCGTTCGGCAGTTACGTGATGGAAAACGTGCTGTTCAAGATCAGCTTTCCCGCCGAGTTTCATGCGCAAACGGCCTGCGAGGCCGCCGTCACCTTGCACCCATTGGTCAGGAATCGCCTGCACGAAATCGACAGGATCGTTATCACCACCCACGAATCGGCGATACGCATCATCTCCAAGGTCGGCCCGCTGGCCAACGCCGCGGACCGCGACCACTGCATCCAGTACATGATCGCCGTACCCTTGGTGTTCGGTAATCTGGTGGCCGAGCAATACGAAGACGATTTCCACGCCGTGCATCCGATCATCGACGTGCTGCGCGACAAAATGGTCATCGTCGAAGACCCGCGTTTCACCCGCGAATACTTGGAACCGGATAAACGCTCCATCGCCAATGCGGTGCAGGTGTTCTTCAAGGACGGCTCCAGCACCGAGAACGTGATAGTGGAGTACCCGATCGGCCATCGCCGTCGCCGCATCGATGGTATTCCGCTGCTGGAAGACAAGTTCAAAGCCAATCTGGCGACGCGCTTCACGGCTCAGCGCAGTGCCGAGATCTTTGCGTTGTGCAAGGACCAGGCGCGGCTTGAGGAGACGGCGGTGAACCGGTTTGTGGATTTGTTTGTGATTTAAAGGACCGCGTTATCGTTCTTCGCGGGCAAGCCTCGCTCCTACAGGGTTCGGTGTGAATCACATGACCTGTAGGAGCGAGGCTTGCCCGCGAAGACGGTGTAACTGCCGCCGAAATCTACTTGAACCGCCGCTCCACACCTTTCTCTACCAGAATCTTCGCAGAGATTTCTTCCACGGAGAAATGCGTGGAATTGATGTGGGCAATGTTCTCGCGGCGAAACAGATTCTCCACCTCGCGCACTTCGAATTCGCACTGCGCGTAGCTTGAATAGCGGCTGTTGGGCTTGCGCTCATTGCGGATGGCTGTAAGCCGGTCCGGGTCGATGGTCAGGCCGAACAACTTGTGATGATGGGCGCGCAGGGCGGTTGGCAGTTGCAGGCGCTCCATGTCGTCTTCGGTCAGCGGGTAATTGGCCGCGCGGATGCCGAATTGCATGGCCATGTACAAACACGTCGGGGTTTTACCACAGCGCGACACACCCACTAGTATCAGGTCAGCTTTGTCGTAATAGTGGGTGCGGGCGCCGTCGTCGTTGTCGAGGGCGAAGTTCACAGCCTCGATGCGCTCCATGTAATTGGAGTTGCCACCGATGGAGTGGGATTTGCCGACGGTGTAGGAAGAATGCTCGGTCAGTTCCTGTTCCAGTGGCGCCAGGAAGGTCGAGAAAATGTCGATCATGAAACCATTCGATGTCGCGAGGATCTCACGAATGTCCTGATTGACGATGGTGTCGAAAATAATCGGACGAAAACCATCGTTTTCGGCGGCTTTGTTGATTTGTTGTACCATGGCCCGCGCTTTATCCGCGTTGTCGATGTAGGGCCGCGTGATTTTGCTGAAGGCAATGTTTTCGAACTGCGCCAACAGGCTTTGACCGAGGGTTTCGGCCGTAATGCCCGTGCCATCGGAGATAAAGAAAGCAGATCGTTTCATTTGCACCTTGGGCCTTAAGCTAGTTTCGATTCTTGGATATAGTAGGCGCGATTTGTCGGCCGCCAGTGGCCAGCATTCTCACTTATTTTCCAGGTCCAGGCCATACAGCCGGCAAATGCTCCCCCGAGTCGCCGGCTTCTGAGCTTTTCCAACACAGTTAGTGGAGAGATCACCTTGGTAGAGTACGTAGTTTCCCTCGATAAGCTCGGCGTCCATGATGTAGAGCATGTGGGGGGCAAGAACGCATCCCTGGGCGAGATGATCAGTAACCTTGCAGGTGCCGGTGTATCGGTGCCCGGTGGCTTCGCCACGACAGCTCAGGCGTATCGTGATTTCCTGGAACTGAGCGGTCTGAACGATCAGATCCACGCAGCCCTCGACGCGCTGGATGTCGACGATGTCAACGCCCTGGCCAAAACCGGCGCCCAGATCCGTCAATGGATCATGGAAGCCGAATTCCCAGAGAAGCTCAATACCGAGATCCGCACCGCGTTCGCCACGCTGTCGGCCGGTAACCCTGACATGGCCGTTGCCGTGCGCTCTTCCGCTACCGCCGAAGACTTGCCGGACGCTTCCTTCGCCGGTCAGCAGGAAACCTTCCTGAACATCCGTGGTGTCGAAAACGTTATTCGCGCCGCTAAAGAGGTGTTCGCTTCCCTGTTCAACGATCGTGCGATTTCCTACCGCGTCCACCAGGGCTTCGACCACAAGCTGGTTGCCCTGTCGGCCGGCGTGCAGCGCATGGTCCGCTCCGAAACCGGCACCGCCGGCGTGATGTTCACCCTCGATACCGAATCGGGCTTCCGTGACGTGGTGTTCATCACCGGCGCTTACGGCCTGGGTGAAACCGTCGTGCAAGGCGCGGTGAACCCGGATGAGTTCTACGTCCACAAAGGCACGCTGGAAGCCGGTCGTCCGGCCATCCTGCGTCGCAATCTGGGCAGCAAAGCCATCAAGATGATCTACGGCGAAGTCGCCACGGCCGGTAAATCGGTCAAGACCATCGACGTGGACAAGGCCGATCGTGCCCGTTTCTGTCTGAGCGACGCTGAAGTCAGCGAGCTGGCCAAACAAGCGATGATCATCGAGAAGCACTACAAGTGCCCGATGGACATCGAATGGGCCAAAGACGGCGACGACGGCAAGCTCTACATCGTTCAGGCCCGTCCTGAAACCGTGAAGAGCCGCACTTCGGCCAATGTCATGGAACGCTACCTGTTGAAAGAAACCGGCACCGTGCTGGTGGAAGGTCGCGCCATCGGCCAGCGCATCGGCGCCGGCAAGGTCCGCATCATCAAGGACGTGTCCGAGATGGACAAAGTCCAGCCCGGCGACGTACTGGTCTCCGACATGACCGACCCGGACTGGGAGCCGGTGATGAAGCGCGCCAGCGCCATCGTCACCAACCGTGGCGGTCGTACCTGCCACGCGGCAATCATCGCCCGTGAGCTGGGCATCCCGGCCGTGGTCGGTTGCGGCAACGCCACCCAACTGTTGCAAGACGGCCAGGGCGTGACCGTTTCCTGCGCTGAAGGCGACACCGGTTACATCTTCGAAGGCGAGCTGGGCTTCGACATCAAGAAAAACTCCGTGGATGCCATGCCGGATCTGCCGTTCAAGATCATGATGAACGTCGGCAACCCGGACCGCGCCTTCGACTTCGCGCAGCTGCCGAACGCCGGTGTGGGCCTGGCCCGTCTGGAATTCATCATCAACCGCATGATCGGCGTGCACCCCAAGGCGCTGTTGAACTACGACGGCCTGCCGCAAGAAATCAAGGACAGTGTCGACAAGCGCATCGCCGGTTATGACGATCCTGTTGGCTTCTATGTCGACAAACTGGTTGAAGGCATCAGCACCCTGGCCGCTGCGTTCACCCCGAAAAAGGTCATCGTGCGTCTGTCGGACTTCAAGTCCAACGAATACGCCAACCTGATCGGTGGCAAGCTCTACGAGCCGGAAGAAGAAAACCCGATGCTGGGCTTCCGTGGCGCTTCGCGTTACATCAGCGAATCGTTCCGTGACTGCTTCGAACTCGAGTGCCGTGCTCTTAAGCGCGTGCGCAACGAGATGGGCCTGACCAACGTTGAAATCATGGTTCCGTTCGTTCGTACCCTCGGCGAAGCCAGCCAAGTGATCGATCTGTTGGCCGAAAATGGCCTGGCTCGCGGCGAGAATGGTCTGCGCATCATCATGATGTGCGAGCTGCCGTCCAACGCGATCCTGGCTGAAGAATTCCTTGAGTTCTTCGACGGCTTTTCCATCGGCTCCAACGACCTGACCCAGCTGACACTGGGTCTGGACCGTGACTCCGGGATCATCGCGCACCTGTTCGACGAGCGTAATCCTGCGGTCAAGAAGTTGCTGGCCAATGCTATTCAGGCCTGCAACAAGGCGGGCAAGTACATCGGCATCTGCGGTCAGGGCCCTTCGGACCACCCTGATCTGGCCAAATGGCTGATGGAGCAGGGCATCGAAAGCGTTTCGCTGAACCCCGATTCCGTGCTGGAAACCTGGTTCTTCCTGGCTGAGGGTCAGGCTTCGGCCTGATGGTGTGGACGGGCCGCTCTCTGTGGGAGCGAGCCTGCTCGCGATGGTCGTAAACGATAACGCGTACTTGCTGGATAAACGCGTTGTTCTGGCGTCCTTCGCGAGCAGGCTCGCTCCCACGCTGGCCGGCTCTTTCAGATATTCAAGTAGGGCGGGCTCCTCTGGATGCCGCCCTTTTTTGTGCAAGAGCATTATGCAAAGCAGCAGCAACCTATTTCCTGTCGCCCTGATCAGCGCCGAACGACGCGGTGATTTGAGCGAAGACGTCTATCGTTTGAAACCCGGCAACAGCCCCGACGGCACCGTCGAACTGGCTGTGACGCGCCTCGGCCTGGCCGATGAGCCGGCGGTGCGTGGCGTGCCGGTGATTCTGTTGCACGGCAGCTTTTCCAATCGACGGTTCTGGTTCTCTCCCAAAGGTTTGGGGCTGGGGGCTTATCTGACGCGCCTGGGGTTCGATGTATGGATTCCGGAAATGCGCGGTCATGGTCTGTCTCAGCGCAATCAGGACTATCGCAAAAACCGCGTCGCCGACTACGCGCGTTACGATTTGCCGGCCATTGGCGCATTCGTTCGCGAGCAAAGCGGCCAGGTCCCACACTGGATCGGTCACTCGCTGGGTGGCATTACGCTGGCGGCGGCGCTGGGTGGGGAATACATCGGCGAGCCTGTCGTCGCGTCTGCGGCGTTCTTCGGTACGCAGGTCAGCCGTACCTACTGGCCGTTGAAGTTTCCACCGGTGGAGTGGAGCGGGCGCTTCATCCTCAAGCGGTTTGCTCAACTGTCAGGTTCACGCCTCAAGCGCGGCCCGGAGGACGAGCCGATTGGCCTGGCCCTGGAAAGCATGCGCTGGTACGGGCTGTTCGGGCGTTTTGGCGATGCCGACAAGGACTGGTGGGCGGGTTTGGCCGAGGTTCAGTTACCGGTGTTGGCCGTGAGCGCCGCGGGCGATCATCAGGACCCGACCTGGGCCTGCCGCAAGCTGTTCGATCAGGTCGGCTCCGAGCACAAGCAATTCATCACCCTTGGCCGCGAGCAAGGCTTTGGCGATAATTTCGGTCATGTGGAAATGCTTGTCAGCAAGGCTGCGCAGACGGAAGTCTGGCCTTTGGTGGCGCGTTGGCTGGCAGATCAACAGACGCCTTTGCTGGGTGGAAAGCCGGATTTGGCCGCGGCAATTTGAGCCTGATGCTCTAACAAGGGCATTTCGCTCGGAACGGCTTGCGGCTAAGATGTGACGCATTAAGCGGTTCTGGTCACTTTTAGTGATTGACTCGATCGGCGCGTTTGCAGCCGTTGAGCCTTGGTCCGCGTATGCTGCCTACTCGATTGTCTTCCTTTTCACAGGAGTTTCTCGATGAACCATTACCTCACGCCTGATCTTTGCGATGCCTACCCGGAGCTGGTGCAGGTGCTGGAACCGATGTTCAGCAATTTCGGTGGCCGTGATTCTTTCGGCGGCGAAATCGTGACCATCAAATGTTTCGAAGATAATTCGCTGGTCAAGGAGCAAGTAGCGCTCAATGGGAACGGTAAAGTGCTGGTGGTCGACGGTGGAGGTTCCCTGCGCCGCGCGCTGTTGGGTGACCTGCTGGCCGAGAAAGCCGCCAGTAACGGTTGGGAAGGGCTGGTGATCTACGGTTGCATTCGCGACGTCGACGTCATAGCGCAAACCGATCTGGGGGTTCAAGCCCTGGCCAGTCACCCGATGAAAACCGACCGGCGCGGCGTTGGTGAACTCAATATTGCCGTGACCTTCGCGGGTGTGACTTTCCACCCGGGTCACTATGTTTATGCGGATAACAACGGCGTGATCATTTCGCCAAGCCCGCTGAAGATGCCTGAATAAAGCGCGTTTCATTAAAGGGGTGAGGATGTTCGAGGAAGAAAACGCGCAGTGGGGGCTGGTGCATGCCCTGGTGCTGGATGGTAAAGGCGGTGCGCGTTCGATAGCCCGGACTGAACTCGATGACTTGCAGCTGCAGGCCCATGAAAGCCTGTGGCTGCACTGGGATCGCAGTCATCCTCAAACCCAGACCTGGTTGCGTAAATACAGCGGTCTGAGTGAATTTAGTTGCGACTTGTTGCTGGAAGAGAACACCCGGCCGCGTCTTTTGCCGCTGCCGGACTCCGAACTGTTGCTGTTTCTGCGCGGAATCAACCTCAATCCAGGTGCCGAGCCGGAAGACATGGTCTCGGTGCGGATCTTCGGGGCGGCCCAGCGAGTGATCTCCCTGCGTCTGCGGCCATTGCGCGCCACCGATGAGTTGCTGGCGCAACTGGCTGAAGGCAAAGGGCCGAAAACCGCCTCCGAACTCATTCTTTATATGGCGCAGTACCTCACCAACAAAGTGCAGGATCTGGTCAGCTGCCTCTCGGAAATCGTCGATGAGGAAGAAGAAAAGCTGGATACCGACGAACGGTATACACCAGAGCATGGGGCTGTTTTGCAGATCCGTCGCAGAGCGGCCGCACTGAAACGTTTTCTGGCACCGCAGCGGGATATTTTCGGTCAGTTGACGCGAATAAAACTACCGTGGTTCGTTGAAGACGATGGCGATTACTGGAACGAATTGAACAACAGCCTGACCCGTTATCTCGAGGAGCTGGAATTGACCCGAGAGCGCGTGGGGCTGGTCCTGGAGGCCGAAGACCGGCGTCTGAGCGTGCGCATGAATCGCACGATGTACCGCTTCGGGATCATCACCGGGATCTTTTTGCCGATGAGTTTTTTGACCGGTCTTTTGGGCATCAACGTCGGCGGTATTCCGTTCTCCACCAGCCCTTATGGCTTCCTGATCGCCTGCTTGCTGGCAGGCTCGGTAGCGCTGGGGCAGTGGTGGCTATTCCGACGTTTGCGCTGGTTCTGATGATGAGTCATGTGACCCGACCAAATTTGACCGCGTCTTTCACAGATATCACGAGAGGTGCGTATGCACGATCCGTTCGAACAGTCTTTGCGTGACATGCTCAAAGCTTCGCCGTCCAGCCGTGACGACGATGCCTGCCTGGGCCGCGTGCTGAAAACCGCCAACCGCCAGGTCGGTGCCGGCGATCTGTTCAGCCTGCTGGGCCGCTGGTTGCCCGCGCTGATGATCGCCCTGAATAACGGATCGGCCCATATCTCGCCGGTTTCCCGTCTTCGTAAACCTACCGCTCGCACTGCTGATAAGGCTGATTGAATATGGAACTTGATCTCTGGACTCAGAGCCTCGTCACTGCAATGACTGCGTTATGGACCAAGGTTGCAAACTTCATTCCGAACCTGTTTGGCGCACTGGTTGTGCTGCTGCTGGGTTTTGTCGTGGCCAAACTGCTGGACACACTGCTCTCCAAATTGCTTGCCAAACTGGGCCTCGATCGCCTGATGGGCGGCACCGGGCTGACCAAATTGCTGTCCCGAGCAGGCCTTCAGGTACCTATCTCGACGTTGATCGGCAAAATCGTGTATTGGTTCGTTCTGCTGATTTTTCTGGTTTCGGCCGCAGAATCCCTTGGACTTGAGCGAGTTTCGGCTACGCTGGACATGTTGGCGCTGTATTTGCCGAAAGTATTCGGCGCTGCGCTGGTACTGCTGGTGGGTGTCTTGCTGGCGCAACTGGCCAATGGGCTGGTGCGTGGCGCGGCTGAAGGCGTAGGGCTTGATTACGCCGCGGGCCTGGGGCGAATTGCCCAGGGCCTGGTGATCATCATCAGTATTTCGGTTGCGATCAGCCAGTTGGAGGTCAAGACTGACCTGCTCAACCATGTGATCGTGATCGTCTTGATTACCGTTGGTCTGGCGGTTGCGCTGGCCATGGGGTTGGGAAGCCGGGAAATTGCCGGTCAGATTCTTGCGGGAATCTATGTGCGTGAGTTGTATCAGGTTGGGCAACAAGTGCGAGTTGGCGAGGTCGAAGGTCAGATCGAAGAGATCGGCACGGTTAAAACCACCGTGCTGACCGACGAGGGTGAGCTAGTCTCTCTCTCGAATCGGATTCTCTTGGAGCAGCATGTGAGTAGCCGCTAACCCGGCAAATCCTGCTAATGTATGCCGCCGCAAAATGTCCTGAAGGACTGCGGCGGACATTGACCTGACTGTCGGCCAGACTTGTTTTGAATAAAGCTCAATCGCTCTCCACGCGCTACGACCCCCGCGAGCTCTCTGATGAGGAGTTGGTCGCGCGCTCGCATACCGAGCTGTTTCACGTAACGCGCGCTTATGAAGAACTGATGCGGCGTTACCAGCGAACATTATTTAACGTTTGTGCACGGTATCTTGGGAACGATCGTGATGCAGACGATGTCTGTCAGGAAGTGATGTTGAAGGTGCTCTACGGCCTGAAGAACTTCGAGGGGAAATCGAAGTTCAAGACGTGGCTATATAGCATCACGTACAACGAGTGCATCACGCAGTATCGGAAAGAACGGCGAAAGCGTCGCTTGATGGACGCTTTGAGTCTGGACCCCCTCGAGGAAGCATCTGAAGAAAAGATGCCGAAACCCGAGGAAAAGGGTGGACTTGATCGCTGGCTGGTGTATGTGAACCCGATCGACCGGGAAATTCTGGTGCTACGATTTGTCGCAGAGCTGGAATTTCAGGAGATCGCAGACATAATGCACATGGGTTTGAGTGCAACAAAAATGCGTTACAAACGCGCTCTAGACAAATTGCGTGAGAAATTTGCAGGCATTGCTGAAACTTAGTTCGGCG